>DATIPV010000342.1:0-17306 GCA_035471525.1 Robiginitalea sp. | reverse complement strand
CGCCGGCGCGGTCGAGACCCTGATAGTATATAGAGGCAACCGGGCCTTTGGTGTTCCGGCAAACTTCCTTGGCAGCTTCGATGCCTCCGGAAGCCAGGGCATCTTCCACTTCATGTTTCAGCTTGTTGGTATTGGTGCTGGACATGTTCAGGAAAATAATGCGCTCAATGGCCACTGCCAGCCCCAGGATGAGACAGAGCAGTACGATGCCCATAAAGCCGGCACCCCCCTGAATGAATTGTTCTTTGAGCACCTGGGTGAATCCTCTCTCCGATGCAGCGGCTTCAGCCTCGTCTTGAAGCGTAATAGTCGCGGTGGCCAGGGTGGAGGACACATTTGAAACGATTGCGGACGCCTTGGCGCTTACCGTATTTGTACCGAGGACAAATAGCCCAGCCACGGCCAGGAATGAGAATAATTTTTTCATTTTTTTCAAACTTGAATTTAGATTAGTTATTAAGGCTAAAGATAAAAAAAAATTACAACTAAAAAATTAAAATTAGCGGCTCAAAATCTCGAAAACGCCAAAAAATCTAGGCCTTTACAGAGCATTTTGAGATTCAGCCCGAAAATACTTGCAGATGTTTCAAACCGGTATTCCCGGGAGTCCTTTGAACCCATCCCGTCTGCCATTTCGGTGCCGGTCTGGCATGGGAATCGCGCAACGGCCCTGCCGTTGCGTATGCTCCCCCAATCATCTTTTCATCCCCGGCAGGATTAGCTGCGCTGATCCCTGTAACTCTTTACATGTGCCGGTCAAGCATGGGAATCGCGCAACGGCCCTGCCGTTGCGTATGCTCCCAAATGTCAGGGCTTACAGGAGCCGGCTCCTGACGCCCTTTACATTTGAGAGCATCACCGCCGCTGCGCGGCGGTGATTCCCTTTTGAGCAGAGAGGAAGGGATTCGAACCCTCGATGCACTTTTGGTGCATACACACTTTCCAGGCGTGCGCCTTCGACCACTCGGCCACCTCTCTGTAACACCCTAAAGTGGGGGGGCCAAATAACAAAAAAAATGGGAGTATATAAAATTTTGGGCCTTGAAAGTTAAGACATTTCGCCCCGCAGCGAGGTTTCGAAGATGGTTTTGAATGACTTATGCGAAACTTCCTCTCCCAGGAGGTACATGAGCTTGGCCAGCGCCGCCTCGGTGGTAATGTCCCTGCCGTCTATCAGGGGGATGTCGCGCAGGGTGGCGCTGGTCTCATATCGGCCCATGAGCACGCTTCCGCCCCGGCATTGGGTTACGTTCACCAGGTATAGGCCCGAAGCGACCGCTTCTTTGAAAGCCTGAATCAGCCAGGGGGATGTGGGGGCATTCCCGGCCCCGAATGTTTCCAGGATCACCGCCCTGAGCCCCGGGCTCCGGAGCAGGTTGCCCACCCAATCCGGATTCATCCCCGGAAAGAGTTTCAGGATGCCGATCCGGTTGTCCAATCGGGTATGAAGTTTCAATGGCCGGGTTGTGACAGGCTGCCAAAGATATTCCCGGTGGACCTTCAGGTGCACGCCGGAGGAGGCCAGTGCCGGATAATTGGGCGAATCAAAAGCCTCGAAGTGCTCCGTATTCATCTTTGAAGTTCTGTTGCCCCGGTACAGCTTGAATTCAAAATACAGGCATACCTCCTGGATCAGCGGGCGTCCGTTCTCGTTCAGGGCCGCCATCTGCACGGAAGTTATCAGGTTCTCCTTGGCATCGGTGCGCAGATCCCCGATCGGGAGCTGGGAGCCGGTAAGCACCACCGGTTTGGCCAGGTTTTCCAGCATGAAACTAAGGGCACTGGCCGTATAGCTCATGGTGTCGCTGCCGTGCAGGACCACGAACCCGTCATAGGCCTCGTAATGCGACGCGATAAGGCCTGCTATTTCCTGCCACTGTGCCAAGTCCATATTGGAGGAGTCGATCGGTTTTTGGAGCGAGACCGAATGGATCCGGCAATCGAGTTGTTGCAATTCCGGGATCTGGTCGAGCAACTTGGCAAAGTCGAATGCCTTGAGGGTGCCGCTCCGGTAATCGCGGAACATACCGATGGTCCCCCCGGTGTAGATGAGTAGGATGTCTGGCTTTTGGTTACTCACGGTTTCATCTTTTTGATTTAACACCCGAAAACCTCCCTGGAATTTGCAGTGGTCGCTTCGGCAATGGCCTCTTCGCTCTGCCCGTAAAGTTCGGCCATCCTGGCCAGCACTTTGCGCAGATAAGCCGGTTCGTTGCGCTTACCCCGGAATGGCACCGGTGCCAGATAGGGCGAATCCGTTTCAAGGACGATGTGCTCCAGGGGTATCTGCCCGAGAAAAGTGTCGATCTTCCCGTTCTTAAAGGTGACCACCCCCCCGATGCCCAGCTTCATGCCGAAAGACAGGGCGCGGTGTGCCTGTTCCAGGGTTCCCGTGAAACAGTGGAAAATCCCTCTCAGTCCGGGGCCTTTCTCGGCCTCCAGCACCTCGAAGATCTCGTCGAATGATTCCCGGCTGTGTATCACGATGGGCAGCCCATGGGCCCTGGCCAGCCCGATCTGCCTTTTGAATGCCTCGGTCTGTTCGGCCAGGCGGGAACGATCCCAATAGAGGTCGATCCCGATTTCGCCGACTGCCGCGTACCCCCCGTCACGGAGCTGCCCTTCCACCAGGCTGAGCTCTTTTTCCCAATCGTCTTTAACATGGGTGGGATGCAGCCCGCACATCAAAAAAACGCGTTCCGGCCAGGCCTCTTTCAGGGCCTTCATCCGGTCGGTGTAGCTCGAATCGATGGCCGGGATAAAGAACCGGCTTACCCCGGCTTCGAGGGCACGCTGCATCACCGCCTCGCGGTCTGCTTCGAATTCTTCCACATACAGGTGGGCGTGCGTATCAGTCAGGTTCACAGCACAAAAATAGGACTATCTTTGCCAAAAATAACGCATGGCCTCCCTCAAAAAATTCCTGCTGGCCCAGGGGTTCAGCGTCCTGAATCTGGAGCGCACCCAAACCGACCACTTCGCGGTGGAGGCAACGCTCAACGGAGTGCCCGGGAGGTTTATCGTAGACACCGGGGCGTCGAACACCTGTGTCGGGCTCGACCGCATCGCACATTTCGGCATGGTATCGGAGGTGTCTGAGGTAAAGGCAGCCGGGGCCGGAGCGGCTGAGCTCGAAACTGCCGTGTCGGACGGTAACCAACTGCTGCTGGGAACCTGGGAGCGCAAGGGCCTTCAAGTTGTATTGATAGACCTGAGCCATGTGAACCAGGCGCTGCTCGCCCATCTGGCCGACCCGGTCGACGGCATCCTGGGGGCCGATGTGCTCCGCCTGGGCAGGGCGGTAATCGACTACCGCAAAAACCGGCTCTTCCTCAAATAAAAAGCCCCGGCCGGGGGCCGGGGCAATACGTTTCTGAAGCCCCTACAATTCCAGGGCGCGTTGCGCATCTCCCCCCATCAGGTGCTCCGTGGGGTTCTCGATCGCCTCTTTCACCGCCACCAGGAACCCTACCGATTCCCGCCCGTCTATGATGCGGTGGTCGTACGAAAGGGCCACGTACATTACCGGGGCGATCACGATCTTTCCGTCGCGGACAACGGGCCGCTCAACAATGTTATGCATGCCCAAAATACCGCTTTGGGGCGGGTTGATGATGGGCGTGGAAAGCATGGAACCGAAGACCCCACCGTTCGAAATGGTAAAGGTGCCGCCGGTCATTTCATCCACCGTAATCTGCCCGTCGCGGGCACGCAGGGCGAGCCGTTTCACCTCAGCCTCGATTTCCCTGAAACTGAGGTTTTCCGCATTGCGGATTACGGGCACCATCAAGCCCTTGGGGCCCGAAACCGCGATGCTGATGTCGCAGTAATCGAAACTGATCATCTCCTTTTCGTCGATCATGGAATTGACGGCCGGAAAAAGTTGCAGGGCCCGCACCACCGCCCGGGTAAAGAACGACATAAATCCGAGGCTCACGTCGTGCTTTTCCTTGAAGGCGTCTTTATACCTGTTGCGCAGCTCGAAAACGGCCGACATATCGACCTCGTTGAAGGTGGTGAGCATGGCGGTTTCGTTTTTGACCGAAACCAGACGCTCGGCCACTTTGCGCCGGAGCATCGATAACTTGCTGCGGGTTTCCCCCCGGGGTCCGCTGCCAGGCGTGCCCATGGCAGGCACGGCTTTAACGGCATCCTCCCGGGTAATGCGCCCTCCTTTGCCGCTGCCTTTCACGGCAGCTGCCGGAATGCCTTTTTCCTCCAGGATTTTGCGCGCCGCCGGAGAAGGAGTGCCCGCCGCATAGGATTCCGGTTCTTTTGGGGCCGGTTCAGTACCGGCATTTTCCATCTGGGCTTCTTCCGAAGCCTGTGCAGGGGCCGCCTTGGCGGCAGTTGCACCTTCGGGCTTCGCGGCTCCCGTGTCGATCAGGCAAACCACGGCCCCCACAGCCACGGCATCGCCTTCTTCGGCCTTCAGGGTAATGATCCCGCTTTCCTCGGCCGGCAGCTCCAGGGTCGCCTTATCCGAGTCCACTTCCGCAATGGCCTGGTCCTTCTCCACATAGTCCCCGTCCCTGACGAGCCACTGGGCGATTTCCACTTCGGTGATGGATTCCCCGGGAGAGGGGACTTTCATTTCTAAAATCATGCGATGCGGTGTTTTTTGGTTCGTATGGGTTTCAGGTATTGCTGTTCGTTTGATGAGCCATTCTTCATTCGATGCGAATTACCCCGCCATGTCAGCGCGCTGTTGCGGTTTTGACAGCCGGTTCGATCATGTTGTCCTTGGTCTTGTCGAAAACAAAATCGATGACCTGCTGATGCCGCATTTTTGACCTGACGGCGCTTCCGGCTGCCGGGGAGGCGTAGATGCGACGGGAGGCGACACGGAAGCGGGAAGCCCCGGGGAAATGCATCATCAGGTGGCTCCAGGCACCCATATTCCGGGGTTCTTCCTGGGCCCAGACCAAATCGTCGGCCTGGTGGTATTTTTCTATCAGGTCGTTTATCTGGGCTACCGGGAGCGGGAAGAGCTGCTCCACCCGTACCAGCGCAACATCGGGGCGCCCCAGTTCCTCGCGGGCGGCCAACAGGTCATAATAGAATTTGCCGGTGCAGAAAACCAGCGACCGCACTTCGGCCACCTGGGCATCTGCGTCGTCGATCACCTCCCGGAAATGGCCCTCGGTGAAGTCTTCCACGGCAGAAACGCATTTCGGATGGCGCAGCAGGCTTTTGGGGGTAAATACCACCAGGGGCTTGCGGAAATCGGCCAGCAGCTGCCTGCGCAGCAGATGGAAGAGGTTGGCGGGGGTGCTCACGTCGGCCACATACATATTGTCGCGGGCACAGAGCTGCAGGAAGCGCTCCATACGGGCCGAAGAGTGTTCGGCCCCCTGTCCTTCGTACCCGTGCGGCAGGAAGAGCACCAAGCCGTTCTGCAGGTTCCATTTGTCTTCGGCTGCCGATATATACTGGTCGATCATGATCTGGGCCCCGTTGCTGAAATCGCCGAACTGGGCCTCCCAGATGGTAAGGGTGTTCGGGCTGGCCATGGCATACCCGTATTCGAAGCCCAGCACCCCGTATTCCGACAGGGAGGAGTTGTAAATCTGAAACTTGCCCTGGTTGCCTGAAATATGGTTTAACAACAATACTTCCTCTTCGCTTTCCTCCACTTTCATAACCGCGTGCCGGTGCGAGAAGGTGCCGCGCTCCACATCCTGCCCTGAAATCCGGACCCCATACCCGGCCTGCAGGAGGCTGCCGTACGCCAGCAATTCGCCCATGGCCCAGTCGAGCCGGTTGGTATCGAAAAACATCTGACGCCGGTCATCTACCAGCTTCTCCACCTTTCGCAGGAATTTCTTGCCTTCGGGCAGGCGGGTGATAACCCGCGCAATCTCTTCCAGCTTTTCCCGGGGGACGGCTGTGTCTATGGGCTGCATCATCTCCCATTCGCGGACGTTCTCAAAGCCGCTCCACTCGTCGGCCATAAAAGGCGTGATCTTGGTTTTGGACTCTTTGCGGCTGTCTTCCAGTTCCACCTCGAGGCTGTTCCTGTACTCCTCTTCGAGCTGGCTCACGAAATCGCCATGGATAACACCTTCCGCCATTAGCTTTTCGGCGTATATATCGCGGGGGTTTTTGTGCTTGGCGATGATTTTATAGAGCTTGGGCTGCGTAAAGCGCGGCTCGTCCCCTTCGTTGTGACCGTATTTCCGGTATCCCAGCATGTCCAGGAAAACATCGCGCCGAAAACGCATCCGGTACTCCAGTGCAAAGAGGGAAGCGTACACCACGGCCTCTGCATCGTCTGCATTCACGTGCAGCACCGGGCTCAGGGTAACCTTGGCCACGTCGGTGCAATAGGTAGAGGTGCGGGCGTCGAGGTAATTGGTGGTAAATCCGATCTGGTTGTTCACCACGATATGGATGGTACCGTCGGTGGTATAGCCGTCGAGTCCGGCCATCTGCACCACCTCATACACAATGCCCTGCCCGGCAATGGCGGCATCGCCGTGGACCACGATCGGCAGCACCTGCGAAAAGTCGTCCGGGTGCTGGCGGTCCTGTTTGGCGCGCGTAATGCCTATCGCCACGGCCCCTACCGTCTCCAGGTGGGAAGGGTTGGGGGCGATGTTCATATTGATCGACGCCCCCCCGTCGGTCCTGCGCTGGGAAGTCCAGCCCAGGTGGTACTTCACATCCCCGTCGAAGATCTCCTGCTCGTAGTCCTTCCCGTCGAATTCGCTGAAAATGTCTGTGGCCGGTTTGCCGAATATGTTGGTGAGCACATTGAGGCGGCCGCGGTGTGCCATCCCCATTACGAACTGCCTGACCCCCATCTCTGCGGCCCGCTCCACGATGGCGTCCAGGGCCGGGATCAGTGATTCGTTCCCTTCCAGGGAGAAGCGTTTCTGCCCCACGTACTTGGTATGCAAAAAGGCCTCGAAAGAAACCGCCTCGCTCAGTTTCCTGAGGATGTGCTTCTTCCGGTCGGCATCAAAGCTCGGGTGGTTGTCGTTGATGTTGAGCCAGTCCTGTATCCATTGCACCCGTTCCGGTATGCGGATGTACATGTACTCCACCCCGATGGCATCGCAGTAAATGCGCTTGAGGTGATCAATTATCTTGCTCAGGGTGGCCGGGCCTATTCCGATGATTTCCCCGGCATTGAAAACCGTGCCGAGATCGGAAGCCGCCAGGCCGAAGTTATCTATATCGAGCGTGGGGCTGTATTTACGTCGTTCGCGAACCGGGTTGGTGCGCGTAAACAAGTGGCCCCGGCTGCGGTAGCCGTCGATGAGGCGAACCACCTGGAATTCTTTATGCATCGATTCCGGCATGGTGGCCACCTCCCCGGCAGCGGTGCGCACCACCCCCTGCCCTGCATCGACGTCGAGCTCCCCCAGGGTGCTCTCCACACCGAAATCAAAACCCTGGAAAAAAGCACGCCAACTCGGCTCCACACTGTCGGGGTGGGTGAGGTACTGTTCGTACAGGTCTGAAAAAAAAGCGGTGTGAGCCGCGTTCAAAAAGGAATACTTATCCATCAATTGCCGTGTTGTTCCTCGAACAGGATAATTGAGCAAAAATACAATATTTAAGGTGGATTAAAAGCGCAATCTGCCTTAATTTGGACGAAAACGATCCGCATGAAACACAATCCCTTTTTCCGGTTGAAAATGTCGGGTGGTGCGCTGCTGCTGTTCGCTCTGCTGGTCCTTTTCACGGCTCCGGAAGCCCATTCGCAGGCACCTGCCTCGGGACGGGTCCGTTTCGGTGGCGGGCTGGGCCTTTCGCTGGGGCGCGATGCCTTCCAGCTGGGGATTTCTCCAAGCGCCCTGTACCAGGTAAACGAACACCTGGGGGTCGGGGCGGGGCTGAATTACACCTATTCGAAATTCGACGAATATAAACTCAACGCCTGGGGTGGGAGCCTGATCGGCCTGGCCAATCCGGTCCCCTTTCTGCAGCTCTCGGCAGAATTTGAGGAACTGCGCGTACACCGGTCCATCAGAACCCCCAACACTGCCCTGCAGGAGTCGTACTGGGTGCCGGCCCTGTACCTCGGCGCCGGATACACCAGCGGCCCCGTGACCGCAGGGATCCGGTTCGACCTGCTTTACGACGCAGGACGCAGCCTGTACGCCAATGCCTGGTCCCCTTTTATCCGGTTCTATTTCTGAGAAGACTCCCCTGTATCGAAGGCCGAGCGCGTGCATACTTTCTGCCACTCGCGATGCAGCAATACCAGCACCACCTGCCTGGCCACATCGACCGCATCGGTCACTTTCAGCTCCCGGAATTCCCGTTCGGGCACGTCGGCCGCATACATCAGATTCAGATAGCTGTCGAAACGCTCCATCAGCAGCAGGTAGAGGCTTTCCCGCAGCGCCTGCGCCCACTCCGAATCGGTCGGGATCTCCAAGGGCATTTCCCGAAGCGGAAACGGCACGCTGGCCCTTTCGAAGTCCTTCCTGAGCTGGGCCAGCAGGGCCGTGCGCAGGCCTGTTTCGCCCGCATGGGCAAGCAGGGTTTCGGCCCTGTCAAATTTCCGATTCATGGCTTTTATTGAGCTTTGTTCAGACGCCTGTTCTGCCGTGCAAACCCGCCCGGATTTCCCGACCAAGCCGAACCGGCTCCAAAGGGCAGGCCTCCTCAGGAGGCTCTTGTCCCCAATGCTTGGAAAAGGCGGGCACGCACCTTGAGTCCCTCTTTCAGAGGCCCCGGATTTTTCGCTCCCAGTCCCAGGCCGATCGCATGGCGTCGTCCAGGCTGCTGCGGGCTTCCCACCCCAAAATTTCACGGGCGCGGGATGTATCGGCATAAGCAGCCACCACGTCGCCCGGCCGACGTCCCACCACGCGGTAGTTCAAGGCCTGACCCGAGACGCGTTCAAAGCTTTCGATAACCTCCATCACGGAGCTGCCGGTACCGGTCCCCACATTGAAAACCTCGTAATTATCGCCGTTTTTTCCGGCGAGGAGCCGCTCCAGGGCTACCACGTGTGCCCGGGCCAGGTCTACCACATGGATGTAATCGCGGATGCAGGTGCCGTCTGCAGTGGGGTAATCATCGCCGAATACGGAGAGTTCCTTGCGGAGGCCTGCAGCGGTTTGGGTGATAAAGGGCACCAGGTTTTGCGGCACGCCCAGGGGCAATTCCCCGATCTCTGCAGAGGGATGGGCGCCGATGGGGTTAAAGTATCTCAGGGCAATTGCCTGGAGCCCGGGACGGACCCGGCAGGAATCGCGGATGATCTCTTCCCCGATCTGTTTGGTATTCCCATAGGGCGATTCGGCCGGTTTCACCGGGGCGTCCTCGGTAATGGGCAAATGGTCGGCCTGTCCGTACACGGTACAGGACGAGCTGAAGATAAAACACGCCTTTTCGCGGGCCGTGAGCTCCTGCAACAGGTATACCAGGGAACAGAGGTTGTTCTCGTAGTACAGCAACGGATTTTCCATGCTTTCCCCAACCGCCTTGGAGGCGGCGAAGTGGATGACGCCCCCCAGGTCGGGGTGCTTCTCAAAAAACGCGCCGACAGCCGACTTGTCGCGCAGGTCCATCTTCTCAAAATCGGGGCGGGTGCCCGTTATGGCCGTGATGCCGTCCAGAACCGATTCGGAGGCGTTCGAGCAATCGTCTATGATCACTACCTTATGCCCGGCCAGCTGCAGCTCGACCGAAGTGTGCGACCCAATAAAGCCGAGCCCGCCTGTTACGAGTATTTCCATGGTAAGCGAATTGTGCAATTATAACGGGAAACCCGTTTGTTTCGTGTACCTGCCGCCCTCATTCCCGCTCCAGGGAAGCGAGGACGGTCCGGCAGATATACTCCAGCTGCTCCGAATCGAGCTCTGTATGCATGGGCAGGGAGATGACCTCTTCGGCGAGGCGGTTGGTAACGGGGAAGTCGTCTTCCCGGTAACGCAAGTCTGTATACGCCTTTTGCCTGTGCAGGGGTACCGGATAATAGATGCCGAACGGAATCCCCGCCTCAGCGAGCCGGGCGGCCAGGGCATCGCGCCTGCCGTCTCCGACGCGCAGCGTGTATTGGTGGAAGACATGGCAGTCGCAGGTGTCGCATATCCCCTGACAGGGGCGGACGGTAACCGGAACTGTTAGCAACGGATGGCCTTCGAATGCGGCGTTGTAGTGACGGGCAGCCTGGCGCCGTCGGTCGCAATAGGCGTCCAGGTGCGGGAGTTTGGCGCGGAGCACGGCGGCCTGCAGTGAATCGAGCCGGGAGTTTACCCCCACCACATCGTGGTAGTAGCGCCGGTACATGCCGTGGTTGACGATGCCGCGGATGGTGTGCGCCAGGGCGTCGTCGTTGGTGAAAAGGGCGCCCCCGTCTCCGTAAGCCCCCAGGTTTTTGGACGGGAAAAAAGAAGTGGCCCCCACATGGCCCAGGGTTCCGGCTTTTTGCCGGCGGCCGTCTGAGAACAGGTAGTTGGCCCCGATGGCCTGAGCATTGTCTTCGATCACGTACAGGCCGTGCCGGTCGGCAATATCGAGGATGGCCTCCATGTCGGCGCACTGCCCGAACAGGTGCACCGGAACGATCGCCCGGGTACGGGGCGTAATGGCTTTCTCAATTGCGCCGGGGTCGATGTTGAAGGTGTCGGGATGGACGTCTACCAAAACAGGGGTTAACTGCAACAGGGCGATTACCTCAACGGTGGCAGCAAAGGTGAAGTCGGCGGTGATTACCTCGTCTCCCGGCTGCAGGCCGAGGCCCATCATGGCAATCTGCAGGGCATCGGTTCCGTTCGCGCAGGGGATTACATGCTTTACGCCCAGGTAGCGCTCCAGATCTTCCTGCAGGGCATTGACCTCGGGTCCGTTAATGAATGAAGCCGAATCGAGTATGCGGTCGAATGCCGCGCGGAGTTCTTCCTTGATTTCCCGGTACTGGCCCGTGAGATCGACCATTTGTATCTTTTGCATGCACAGATATTGATTCCGGTAAAATTACGAAATAATGGGTTTCGCCCAAGGGATTTGCCAAAGTGGCGTATTTTAGCGCCAAAGCCCAGGCTGGTGTTCCCACTCTATGACACAGCGGTGTGGCTGGCTTCCGTCTTCCTGCGGATTCCGGCCCTGTTCAACCCGAAAATCCGCCTCTTTCTCCGCGGCCGGAAAGAGGTCTGGCAGTACCTGGAGTCGTTCCGGCTTGCAGACCGCGAACTCATCTGGATGCACACGGCCTCCCTCGGGGAATTCGAACAGGGGCTACCGGTTCTCGAGCGGCTGCGCGCCGCATATCCCGATTACCAGATACTGGTCACCTTTTTCTCGCCTTCGGGGTACGAAGTAAAAAAAGACAGGCTTAGCGGATACGGGGTCTGCTACCTCCCGCTCGATTCGGGCCGTAATGCCCGGCGATTCCTGGAACTGGCAAGGCCCCGGCTGGCGCTTTTCGTGAAATACGAGGTGTGGCCCAATTTTTTCCGGGAACTGGACAGGTCAGGCGTGCCGATACTGATGCTCTCGGCCCTATTCAAGCCCGAACAGGCCTATTTCCATTGGTACGGCGCCTTCCTGAAAAAAGCGCTGGGCCGGGTGGCCCGGTTCTACGTGCAGGACCAGGTGTCGGCACGGCTGCTGCAGGACAACGGTCTGGACCGCGTAACGGTGAGTGGCGACACGCGATTCGACCGGGTCTTTGAGATACGGGAGCGCAACAACCACCTGGATTTCATGGTGGCATTCAAAGGCGAGCGCACCTGCCTGGTAGCCGGGAGCACCTGGCCGGAAGACGAGCAGGTGATCCTGCCCCTGATCCGCGATCTCGCATCCGTTCCCGGCCATTGTTTCGTTATCGCACCCCACAAGACCGATTCGAAAACCATCGAAAATCTGATGCAGCAACTGAACGGGCTGGCGGTGTTGTACTCGCAGCGCGATCGGGCAGACCTCAGGCAGGTCCCGGTGCTGGTAATCGATACCATCGGCCTGCTGACCAAGATCTACGCCTATGCCGACCTGGCCTATGTGGGGGGAGGCTTCGCCACCGGCCTGCACAACACCCTGGAGCCTGCCGTTTTCGGGATTCCGGTGCTGATCGGGCCCAAATACCAGGGCTTCCGGGAGGCAGAGGCCCTGGTCGCTGCCGGGGGCCTTTGCCCGGTTAATAGCCGTGAGGCTTTCGAAGACCTGGCACGAACCTGGTTTGCCGACCCGGCACTCCGCACCCGCCTGGGAAGTGTCAACCAAAATTTCACAGAGAACAGCACGGGCGCCACCCTCCAAATCATGGAGGGGATCCATACTTACCTGAAGTAATTCTTTGCTGGCATGCCGGGCAACCCGCAGTCGCCCTACGCCCTGCTGGCCCCTTCAGGCCGGCAAGGGACCTTTCCGAACCGGACATCCGACATACCTGCACATGGCCGCTACACAAATTTTACTAGATTTACCGGTACTGACCCAACAACCCACCGGTAATGAATTCCAAAATCCTCCGCATTTCCCTGATCGCCGCCCTGGCGGGATTCCTGTTTGGCTTCGACACGGTCGTGATCAGCGGAGCCGAGAAAAAACTGCAGTTGCTCTGGCAGACATCCGATGCCTTCCACGGCACCGTGGTTATAGGGATGGCCCTGTTCGGCACCGTGATCGGGGCCCTTTTCGGGGGCATCCCCACCAACCGTCTCGGGCGGAAGAAAACCCTGGTCTGGATCGGGGTGCTCTACACGGTTTCGGCAGTCGGTTCGGCCTTTGCCTCAGACCCCGTGACCTTCGGGATCTTTCGTTTTCTGGGCGGTATCGGCATCGGCGCCTCCACGGTGGCCGCCCCCACCTATATCTCGGAAATTTCCCCGGCCCGAAACCGGGGCAAGCTGGTCGGGCTCTACCAGTTCAATATCGTTTTCGGGATTTTGGTGGCGTACCTGTCGAACTACCTGCTCAACGGGATAGGCGAAAACGACTGGCGGTGGATGGTCGGTGTGGAAGCCTTTCCGGCCCTGCTCTACACCCTGTTTGCCCTGGGCATTCCCCGAAGCCCCCGCTGGCTTATCACCCGGGGCCGGGAAGCCGAGGCCGCAGAGGTTCTCCAACGCCTGGGCCTTTCGGTAACGGTGGCCCAGATCGAAAAAGACATGGAGCTCGCCGAATCGGCCGCCCTCAAAACAGAGCATATCTTTCTGGAGAAATACCGCCTGCCCCTGATGCTGGCTTTCCTGATTGCCTTCTTTAACCAGTTTTCGGGGATCAATGCCTTTTTGTACTACGCCCCCCGCATTTTTGAACTGGCAGGGCTGGGGGAAAGCACGGCCCTGCTCAGCAGTATCGGCATAGGCGTAACCAACATGCTGTTCACCCTGCTGGGCATCTACCTGATCGACCGGCTGGGCCGGCGGCAGCTCATGTATTACGGATCTTTCGGGTATATCCTTTCCCTGTCCCTGGTGGCTGCCGCCTTTCTGCTGAACTGGACGGGGCTTATGGTACCTGTATTTCTCTTCCTTTTTATCGCCTCCCACGCCGTCGGGCAGGGCGCTGTTATCTGGGTGTTCATCTCAGAGGTATTTCCGAACCATCTGCGGGGCAGCGGCCAGGCATTCGGGAGCTCGGTTCACTGGGTGCTGGCCTGGCTCATCCCCTCCTCTATCCCCTGGCTGATGAGCTGGATCGGCCCGGGTCCCGTATTCGGCATTTTCGCCTTTATGATGGTCTTGCAGCTCGTATTTGTCCATTTCATGATGCCCGAGACCAAGGGCATCCCGCTGGAGGAATTGAGCGCCCGGCTCACCTCCCGCAGGAAATAGCTGCTGGCACAACCCGTTCCCAATCAGGCCTGAACGGCAAAAGCCTCCCGGCTGGCCCTAAACGGGAAAAGGACGGAAAAGAGAGCAATTTGGTCGAATTCGGCCGGAAATTCTGCCGCAGGAGTTTCCTTTTTTAGTACCTTGTTGGAAATACTATATGAATATGGATAATGAGATGTCCGTGGGGACCCGTTTTCTGAACGGTTTCCTGCGAATCATGGTGATCATGCTCATCGGGGTGCTCGCGTCCGTTGTTATTATTCTGATGCTGGCTGCCGTCGGCGTTTTCTGACAGCTACCCCTGCCCGATCCCGATACCTGCCATTTTTCCGGGCACTAACCCATTCCCCAGCCCATTTGGCTGGGTTTTTTATGCCCGGGACCTGCCGGATGAAACGCGCTGCCCTTTCATTGCTTGCCCGAGGTTCCTTCCCCGTGCCGCATACGCGGGGCCCGTAAACAAAAAACCCATCCGGTTCGGATGGGCTATCGTGGTACAGGTGGGGAGACTCGAACTCCCAAGCCTTGCGGCACTAGTACCTGAAACTAGCGTGTCTACCAATTCCACCACACCTGCATGCCTTTCTGGCATCCCAATTCTGTGAATTTGGGAGGGCAAATGTAGCATTTTTTACAAATGCAAGCAATTTTTAAGTCCTTAAAAGTGCGCCGTCCGGTTTTCCCGGATTCGCCTATCTTTAAGCGTTACAGGGCCATCCCCTGAAAAGCACTCAGAGAGAATGCACATGAGACTATACAAAACAAAATCGGGGGGGCTCATCGAAACCCCCGGGGGCCTGTACCGGACCCGTGCCGACTGGGACAGCCTGGTCTGTTCCGAAAACCTGTACGAGAGGCTGCAGGAGGAAACAGGGCGCCCGGGCGTCGAAAAAATTGGCGGCCCCCTGCCCGGGGACCTGCTCGCCCCGGTAGGCCGGCAGGAAGTCTGGGCCAGCGGGGTAACCTATTGGCGCAGCCGCAGCGCCCGTATGGAGGAATCGCGCGACTCGGGCGGCAGCACTTTTTACGACAAGGTGTACGAGGCCGAAAGGCCGGAGCTGTTTTTTAAAGCCGCACCATACCGGGTTTCCGGGCACGGGCAACCCGTGCGTATCCGGCGCGATTCGCACTGGAATGTGCCCGAACCGGAACTGACCCTGTTGCTGAGCCCGTCGGGCCGCATTACGGCCTATACGATCGGAAACGATATGAGTTCGCGGGACATCGAGGGGGAAAACCCGCTTTACCTGCCGCAGGCCAAGTGCTACGACGGGTCCTGCGCCCTGGGCCCCTGCCTCTATGTGAGCCCGAAACCGTTGCCCAAGACGACCGAAATACATATCGAAATACGCAGGGGCGGGCAGGCCGCCTTTAGCGGGTCTGTCGCCATCTCGCAGATCAAACGCACCTTCGGGGAACTGGCTTCCTTCCTGTACCGGGAAATGAGCTTTCCACACGGATGCCTGCTGATGACCGGCACGGGGGTGGTGCCCCCCAACGATTTCACCCTGAAACCAGGGGACGAAGTGCACATTCAGATCGAACCGATCGGCACGCTGGTCAACCGGGTCGAAGCCTGATCGGCCGGCCTATCCGATTTTGGGCTCCCAGCCTTTCTCGTAGGTGCGGCCCCACTGCTTCAGCACCTGCGCATCGTTGGTAACCTTCCCGTTTGCCGGGTCGATCTGCAAGGTATGCCCCGCATCCTGTGCCAGGTTGCCCAGGTGGCACAGGTGGGTGGAGATGCTGGCGTCGGCTATGGGTGCGGTAAGGGTCGTGCCCTTGCGGATGGCGTCGAAAAAATTGCCCACATGGGCCACGTCGAGGCTGCCGATCCCCTGGGTATCGGTGAGCAGGCTCAGTTCCTTTTCATATTCGATCTTGATGGGCCGCCCGCCCAAATCGTAGAGTTTGTAATCGTTCCGGCTGAGCTCGATGGTGCCTTTCTCCCCGTAAAGGGTTACGCCCCGGCCGGGGCGTTCGGGCTTCATGATCCCCCGGCTGTGGCTGGTCCAGGTCAGGAAGGAGCCATTGCCGAACGTGTAGGTGACCTGCTGGGTGTCGGGGAATTCCCAGTCGTCGTCGTAAGCGAATTTGCCGCCGAAGGAGGTCACGCTCTCGGGAAAGTCCACCCCCAGGGCCCAACGGCAAATGTCGATTTCGTGCGTCCCGTTGTTGTGGATCTCCCCGGTGCCCCAGGCGCGGAACCAGTGCCAGTTATAGGGGTGTACATTGTCCCGGTAGGCACTGCGGGGTGCCGGCCCCTGCCAGAGTTCCCAATCCAGTCCGGCAGGTACGGGAGCTTGCTTTCCGCGCCCGATCGATTCCCGGTTGTTCGAATAGAAAGCCTCTCCTTTGTAGACGCGCCCGATAATCCCGTCGCGGATCTCCTGGATGGCCTTGATGGAAGTTTCGGCCGAGCGCTGCTGGTTGCCCATTTGCACCACTTTGCCGTATTTCTTCTGGGCCGCCACCAGCAGTTCGTTTTCGTGCAGGTTATGGCTGCAGGGCTTTTCGACATAGACATGTTTGCCCGCCTGCATGGCCATTATGGCCATAGGCGCGTGCCAGTGCTCGGGTGTGGCGATAAAGACGGCATCTACCTCGGGGTCGTCCAGGATTCTGCGAAAATCCTTTTCGACCTGTGGCACGCGCCCGATATGTTCCTCGCACCAGGCATTGTGTTCCTCCAGGATGGAGTCGTCCACATCGCAGTTGTATTTCAAAAAGGCGTTCGGGTCGGCGTGGATTGCCAGCACATGGGCCTTGCCCCTGCTGCGAATGCCGATACAGGCGCAGACCACTTTTTCATTGGCGCCCAAAATGCGGGCAAGCCCCGGGCGCGAAAAAAGCGCGTTGTGCAACCCGAGGGCCGCCGTTCCGGCTGCGGTTTTCCTGATGAAATTTCTTCTGGTTTCCATATGCCTGTCAGTTTAGCGGTTTTATCTTGATGTTTCGGAAGTCTACCTGGTCTCCGTGATCCTGCAACAAAAGATGGCCGTGTTCAGCCTCCCCGAAGCCATTCCAGATCTTGTATTTGCTTTCTGCCACCAACTGTCGGTAGGCCTCGCTGCCCCGCTCGTATTCCAGCACTTTAACCCCGTTGAGCCAATGTTCGACGTGACCGGCCTTGGATACGATGTGCGCGGTGTTCCACTGCCCGATCTCATTCACCGGCTTGGAGGGGTCGGCAGCGATCAGGTCGTAGAGGGAGGCCAGGGTACGGCTGCCCTCATGATTCCCAAGCTGGGCGTCGGGGTGGCGCAGGTCGTCCAGGATCTGGTATTCCAGGCCGATGGCCGAGCCCTCCCCCTTGTTGAGTTCGGTGTCCACATAGTATTTGATGCCGCTGTTGGCGCCTTCGGTAATCCGGAAATCAACTTTCATCTCAAAATCGGCGAAAGTTTTAACCGTTACAATATCGCCCCCGGCGGCAGACTCGCCCCCGCCGCTGGGCAGTACGCGCAGTACCCCGTTTTCCATGGTCCATCCCTGTTCGGGGAAATCTTCGAGCCGGGCACCCCGCCACCCGGTGGAGGTGACCCCATCCCAGAGGAGCTGCCA
>DATIPV010000341.1:0-1704 GCA_035471525.1 Robiginitalea sp. | reverse complement strand
ATATGGCAGAACGTCCTTTACCTCCAAATGGGGAAACCGCACCCTGGAAGACAACTGGCGGTGGAGCAACAAGGCCCGGGTGTTAACCGAAGACCAGGCGGGGGACGACCTGGCCTCAGACACGTCGAACCCCGAATTGCTGAGCGACGCCCAGAGGTACGATCTGAATTTTTACCTGGACCAGATACCCACGGATGTCGAGGTTATAGACAGCCTGCGGCTGGAGCGGAATTTCGCCAACTACCAGTTGGGGCTCATATACAAGGAAAAATTCCAGGAACCCCTGCTTGCAGCGGGTAAGCTGGAAAAGGTTCTGGCCTCCGATCCGGAGGAACGCCTGATTCTGCCCTCCAAATACAATCTGTACAAGATTTACGAGGCCGCCGGCAGCCCGCTTACCGAAACGATGCGTGCCGACATCATTCAAAACCACCCCGAATCGCGGTATGCGGCCATCCTGACCAATCCGGGAGTAGAGCTCGCCGCCCTTGAAAACAGCCCCGAAACGCGCTATGCCGACTTATTCAGGGCCTATGGCGACCAACGCTTTCTGGAGGTCATAACCGGTACGGAAGAGGCCATCCAGCAATTTTCTGGCGATCCGATCGTGCCAAAGCTTGAGCTGCTAAAGGCCAACGCCATCGGTCGTCTGCAGGGCTTTGAAGACTTCAGGGAAGCCCTGAACTACGTTGCGCTCAATTACCCGAATACTGAAGAAGGGCGCCGGGCACAGGGCATGATCGACGAACAGTTGCCCGAGATGGAGTCGAGGGAATTTACAACCTCGCTCAGCGCTTCAGGGACCGGCAACTGGAAAGTGGTGTTCCCCTTTCAGCGCCATCAGGAAAAGGAGGCCCAGACTTTGAAGGAGCGCCTGGAGAAATCCATAACGGATCTGCGCTATAACAATCGCGTTTCCAGCGACATCTACAACCTGGAGCAGCAGTTTGTAGTGGTTCACGGATTTCGCTCCAGGGAATATGCCCTGGGGTATGTGGAGCTCCTAAAAAACAACCGGGACTACCGGATTGACCGTGAGAATTTTGTAATTTTGTCAGCTAACTACAAAACGCTGCAAATTCACAAGAACCTGGACGAATACCGAAGCCAGATACAACCCCCAAAACCTTAATTACCATGTTTTCAGACAACAAAAAACCCAAGACTATGAGTGAAATCGGAGGACAGCGCAACAGCATCGAAAAAAACACCAAAATTAAGGGTGATATCATCTCCGAGGCCGACTTCCGCATTGACGGGAAGCTGGATGGGAATCTGAAGACATCCGGCAAGGTGGTTATAGGAAAAGGCGGGTATATTCACGGAAAGGTCGAATGCGTGAACGCCGACATCGAAGGGAGTTTTAACGGGGAACTGCTGGTAACGGAGTTGCTTTCCCTGAAAGATTCGGCTGTGATAGAAGGAACCGTAACCGTATCCAAACTGGCGGTGGAGCCCGGCGCCACCTTTAATGCTTCCTGCAACATGAAAGGCAAATCGGGCCATACCCAGGCTTCGGAATCCCAGGCACAGTCAGGCCTTCAAGCGCCAGCCATGAGCGCGGCCAATACCAGGGAACGTGCCAAAGTCTCCTGATTCAGGGAAAAAGAACAGCCCGCTGAGGCAGGCTGCGATCTTGTCGGGGATCGCCGTTGAAATGGGGGTTGTCATTTATCTGTCGGCCCGCGGGGGCATGTGGCTCGA
>DATIPV010000340.1:0-3228 GCA_035471525.1 Robiginitalea sp. | reverse complement strand
TCCCAAATGTCCCCTTTCGGGGATCGGAAGCCCCCCGTTCTGCTTCAGTAACTCCAGCGAACCCTCAGAAACAGACTCCCGGCCGGATTTGTTCCCGTCCCGAATTCAAAGAATCCCTGTCCGGTAAGATCGATCTCCCAGTTTTCTGCAAGGGCATAGGCAGCGTACGGGATCAGGATCAGGGAAGGACCGGTGGGGGAGTAGACCCCGCTTAGGCCCGCCTGAAGGGCCGGGGTAATCTCCCGGGCACATTGCAGATAGGCTGTATGCCGGAAGGGCATCAGGCTTTTGGGGGTGATGCCCAGATAGACCAGTGACCCAACCCTGTCCGAAAAATCAGAGACCTGGCTCAGGTACAGGTAGGAACCGTGGAGATACGTGCCATTTGAAAAAGAGTAATCTGCCGAGAGGGAGGCCGACAGGACTTCCTGTGGCTGTTCGGCCGTTCCCAGGGGCAGGAAATAGGAAACCTCCCCTTTGAAGCCCGCGCTTTTCAGGTTGCCCGACCAACCGCCCCCGAAGACCCAATCGTGCTGATACAGCCCGGTGAGGAGCTGCAGGTCGTAGGATCCGACGTGAAACCCGTACAGCGCTGCCATTATGCGATCGTCTTTGGCTGCGCCCTTTTTGGCCGCGACTTCGATCTTGCTGAAATCGTCCAGGTAATACTGTATCCGTACCGCGTCGCTTCCCGGGCGCTCCTCGTAGTCAAAATCCAGGAAATTGTAAGAATTGAACAGGTCGTTCGGGTTCCAGATCAGGTTCCTGCCCCAATTGATGCGCTGCCGGCCCATGGTAATCTCCCATTCATTCCCGGAATAGTGCAGCAGGGCCCGGTCGACCGTTACGTTCACCAGGAGGTTTCCGCTGGCGACCAGGTTCCAGGAGAGGTCGGCCCAGCCCATGTCGCGCGATATGAAATCGGCATCTTCCGGATTGGTGCGCACCAGGTCGCCGTACAGGGCGCGGTTTCTGAATTCGAGCCGGCCATGCCACTGGTTGCCGGCTTCGTATTTGAAATTCAAGCGGTTGTGCAAAAGCGTGCTCCACTGCGTATTTCCCGGGGCCTCTGTAAAGCCCGCCTGGTGCAGGTTTTTTACATAGCCTCCCAGGGAAAAGCCGGAGGGGCTGTCCTGGGCGCATGCCCCCCCGATTGCCATTAGCACAGACAACCAACCTATTTTCGCGATAACCCTCATACCATTTTGTCTGGGTCCTGGGCCTGGTCGGAGGCCACCCGGCCGTCGACCAGGGTAATTACCCGACGTGCCTTGCGGATTACGCGGGGGTCGTGCGTGGAGAAGAGGAAGGTGATCTGCTCCTCGCGGTTCAGGATAGCCATGCTATCCATGAGCCTTTCGGCCGATTTGGAATCCAGATTGGCGGTGGGTTCGTCGGCCAGGATAATTTTGGGCTTGGAAGCCAGTGCCCTTGCCACGGCGACGCGTTGTTGCTGCCCGCCGGAGAGTTCCCCGGGCTTCCTGTCTGTCTTGTCTTCCAGTCCCACTTCCCGCAACAGTTCCAGGACACGCTTTTCGCGCACCTTGGGCGGTACCTTCTGCAGCTGCAGCACAAAGCCGACATTCTCCTGCGCCGTGAGCACCGGGATGAGGTTGAAGGACTGGAATACGAACCCGATGTTCCGAAGCCGGAAATCGATGAGCCGGTTCTCCGGCAGCTTCGTGATATCCACCCCGTCGAGTACGACGGTTCCCTCCGTTGGGCGGTCCAGCCCGCCAATCATATTGAGCAGGGTGGATTTTCCGGAGCCGGAAGGTCCGACCAGAGCCGTGAATTCGCCCGCTTCAATATGCAAATGCACTCCTTGCAGGGCCTGGACCGGCACTCCGCCTGAATCGTAAGTCTTGCTGACGTTATGAGCGTCGATAATGGTGTGGGCCATGGTTTCAGATTTTTCGGATGGATTCGGCCGGGTTGAGTTTCAGGGCCCGATAGGCCGGGTACACAGCTGCGAGCAGGGCCGTGGCCAGGCTCATGGCCGCCACGGTCCAGTAGTACTTCATTTCCAGTTCGGTATATATTACCGAGTTGAATCCGCACGACTCCAGCCCCTCGGAGAACACGGAGAGGTCAATGCCGTGCACGCCCAAATAGGCAACCGTCAGCCGGCCGAGCAATAAGCCGATCGGACACCCGAAAAGGGTGAGCAGCAGGGTTTCGAGCAGGATCATGCGAAACACTTTTCCCCGGTTCATGCCGATTGCCATGAGCATGCCCAGTTCCCTTACGCGTTCCAGTACAGACATAAGCATGGTGTTCACAATGCCGAAGGTCAGGGCCAGGAGAATAAGGCCTACCACGATGTAGGTGTACCAATGGAAGGAATCGATGATCAGTTCCAGTTCAGGGGCCAGGTCTTTCCAGTCTTCCACCTTGCCTTCGGGGAACAGCCCGCCGAGGTAGCCTTTGAAGGAGCTCAGGGAGCGGTCTTCGCGCAGCAGGATGGCGATCTCATCGCTTTGGGAGGGATGCATGCCGAGGAGCGACCGGAATGGCTCGCGGCGGATGTACACCAGCCGCTCGTCCAGGGAGGAATTGCCTGAACGGTAGATGCCGCTTATGCGGTACGCGGCCGAAATAAGTTCCGAATCCACACTGGTGAAGGTGAGCACGACCTTGCTGCGCAGCTTCACCTTTAGTTTCCGGGCCAGCTTCTCCCCGATATAGATTTCCTGTTCCGAACCGTCACCGAAGTAACTGCCCTCCTGCAGATGCCGGTCCAGCCCGATCTGGCGTGCCTCGCGCCCGGGCTCCACGCCGTAAATGCTCACCCCGCTCACGGTGGTGGGGGAGGCAACCATGCCGCCCGTGATGAGGCGGGAAGCCACGGAGGCCACCCGCGGATCGTCCCGGAGTCGCTGCAGCAGCGTATCGGGAATGGTCAGGGCGTAACGGGCCTCCTGTTCCTGCGTAAAATCGGGCTGGTGGACCTGCAGGTGCGAAAGCTGCCCGTTTACCGATTCGCGTATGTTGTTCTGATACATGCCCCAGGCGAAAGACAGGATAAAGATGCCTGCCCAGAGGCCAATCACGATGGAAGAGATAACCACCAGGCTGCGGATTTTGTTCCGCCAGATATTCCGCCATGCAATTTGTAGCAACATCACTAGCTGTTTAGCGCTTCCACCGGCTGCAAGCCCATTACCTTCCATCCCGGATACAGGGTAAGGGCCAGGGCCAGCCCCAATACGACCAGGGCCTGAATCA
>DATIPV010000339.1:0-7477 GCA_035471525.1 Robiginitalea sp. | reverse complement strand
GCCTGAAAGTCGGCCATATACTGCAATTTGTGGTCGAGCCGCTCGATGTTGGTGCCCGAGGGCAGGTAGAGGCTCATTACGGAAACCCCGCCAAAATCGGCCCGCAGGTTACGGCCTTCCACATCCATGTACCCGATGCCCGTGCCGTACTCCACATGGTCGGGCTTTTGGCGCGACAGGATTGCCACGCCGCTGTAGCCTTTCTTCTCGGCCGGGAACCAGTAATGGTACGGGTATCCGGCCTGTTCGAAGCGGGAGAGGTCGAGCTGGTCTTCCCGGGCCTTTATCTCCTGCAGGCAGATCAGGTCGGGGTCGGCCTGCCCGAGCCAGGTCAGGAATCCCTTGCCCAGGGCGGCACGGATGCCGTTCACATTGTAGGACGCTATTCTCAAGACAAAATTTTGGCGCAAAAATAGGGAATGCCGTCCAGCTGCCGAAACCGGGCACCTTTCTGCCCCACGGGGCTTCGGAATTCAATCCCAGCGGGTATCTTTGTGGGGCAAGAACACGCCGATGAGAAAACTTTTGCTGGTTTGGATACTCGGTTCCCTGGCCTGCGCCGCCCAGGAACCCGCCCAGGTACTCGATACTGTAGTGGGGCTGGAAGAGGTGGTGCTGGAAGTCCAGCGGGCCGGGGAATCGCCCCTGGGCCTGGTGCCGTCGGAACTGGTTACCGAGCAGGCCCTGGCCCTCCAGAATCCGATCGATTTTGCCGGGGCCCTGAATCAGGTGCCCGGGCTCTATTTCCTGTCCGGCGCCCTGAATACCAACCGCATCACCATTCGGGGGGTGGGCGCGCGAACCGGCTTCGGAACCAACAAGCTGCGCATGTATTACAACGACATCCCGGTAACGGATGGTTCCGGCTTCTCCACCCTGGAAGCCTTCGACCTGGAAGACCTGGGGAACATACGGGTGGTAAAAGGGCCCAAATCGGCCTCCTACGGTTCTGCCCTGGGCGGGGCCCTGCTGCTGCGGTCAGACCCCAGGAAGGAAAACGGGGCCCTGCTCCGCAACCGGCTCAGCGCCGGCTCCTACGGCCTTTTCAAAAACAACCTGAGCCTGGCTTTCCGGGACAGCGCCCTGAGCGGGGAGGTCCGCTACAACCGGCTCACCACGCAGGGGTATCGCGAAAACAACGCCTTCGACCGCGACGGCCTGCTGCTCAACCTGGGGTGGCAGGCAGGAGAAAAACACCGGCTGAACCTGTTGGCCCAGTACATCGACTACCGGGCGGAGATCCCCAGTTCCCTGGGCAAAACGGCCTTCGAAACAAACCCCAGGCAGGCTGCCTTTACCTGGGCACAGGCCAAAGGGTACGAAGACAACAAATACACCCTGATAGGCCTTTCCGATCGCATTACCCTCGGCAACCGGGTAGAAAACACCAGCAGCGTTTTCCTCTCTTACCTGGACCATTACGAAGCCAGGCCCTTCAACATTCTCGACGAAACCACCCTGGGGTACGGGTTCCGTTCGGTATTCCGCGCCCGGCTCGGTCAGGGGGAAAATGCCCCGGCTGCGGAGCTGGGCGGGGAATACTACCGCGACCGGTATGCCTGGGCCACCTACGAAAACCTCTATGAATCCAACAACGGGGGCGGCAGCCTGCAGGGAGAACTGTTGAGCCGGAACCTGGAATACCGCAGCCAGCTCTTCCTGTTCGGAAGCCTGGAATGGCCTATAACCGAGCGCCTGAGCGCCCGCGGAGCACTGGCGCTGAATCAGACCCGGTACGATTTCAGGAACCTGTATACCGGCGGCGACACGGATCGTTCGGCCCGCAGGAACTTCGATCCGGTTTTGCTGCCCAGCCTCGACCTGAGGTACAGTTTGGAAAACGGCTCTTTTGCCTATCTGAACCTGAGCCGGGGCTTCAGTAACCCCAGCCTGGAGGAATCCCTGAACCCGGATGGCCTGGTTAATCCGGAAATAGGGCAGGAAAAAGGCATGAATTATGAATTGGGCGGCACCCTGATGGTGCCCGGGGCCCGCCTGTTACTGACGGGTGCCCTTTACCTGATGGATATCCGCGACCTGCTGGTGGCCGACCGGGTTGGAGAAGACCAGTACATAGGCCGGAACGCCGGGCACACCCGTCACCGCGGCCTGGAGCTCAGTGCCGAATACCGCCAGCCGCTGGGGCGGTCGGTTGAGGCCATCCCCTTCCTGTCTTACACCCTGAACGATCATGTCTTCCGCGAATTCACCGATGCCGGGTCGGATTACTCCGGGAACGAGCTTACGGGCGTGCCCCGCCACAGGGTGTATGCGGGGCTTCGCCTGCGCGGCGATGCCGGCTGGTATTGGAACGGGAGTTTCCAGTATGTCGGCGAAATTCCGCTGACAGACAGCAACTCCCTGTACAGCGATGCCTACAGGCTTGTGAATATGCAGCTGGGATACAGGCGGCAGTTAACCCCGCGGCTGCACGGCGCACTGGAACTGGGGATCAACAACCTGCTGGACGCCCGGTACGCCAGCTCGGTGCTCATAAACGCCAGCAGTTTCGGGGGGGCCGAGCCGCGCTACTATTATCCCGGCAACGGGCGGAACGGGTATCTGGGATTGCTGTTGCTCTACGCCCTTTAGAGAGAACCCATCCGAAGCAGCCACTGCTTCGCGTCTACTTCCTGGTGGATGCGTTCCGGGAGGCTGGCTATGGGCACGCGATCCTGTTCCATGCTGTCGCGGTGCCGGAGCGTCACGGTCTGGTCTTCCAGGGTCTGGTGGTCGACCGTAATGCAGAAAGGGGTGCCGATGGCGTCCTGGCGCCGGTACCGGCGCCCCACGGCGTCCTTTTCGTCGTACTGAACGATAAAGTCCCATTTGAGGTCTTCCACGATTTGCTGGGCCATTTCAGGCAGGCCGTCTCGCTTGATCAGCGGGAGAACAGCGGCCTTGACCGGGGCCAGCACAGCAGGCAGCCTGAGCACGGTTCGCGAGCTGCCGTCTTCCAGGGTCTCTTCCTGAAGGGCGTTTGAAAAAACGGCCAGAAACATCCGGTCTAACCCGATGGATGTCTCAATTACATAAGGCACGTAGTGCTCGTCGAGCTCCGGGTCGAAATACTGGAGTTTCTTGCCGGAGTATTTCTCATGGTTGCCCAGGTCGAAATCGGTGCGGGAATGGATCCCTTCCAGTTCCTTGAACCCGAACGGAAAGCGGAATTCGATATCGGCGGCCGCATCGGCGTAATGGGCGAGTTTCTCGTGGTCGTGGAAGCGGTAGTTTTCAGCGGGAATGCCCAGGGAAAGATGCCATTTGAGACGGGCCTCCTTCCAGTACTCGTACCACTGCTTCTGCTGGCCGGGTCTTATGAAAAACTGCATTTCCATCTGCTCAAATTCGCGCATCCGGAAAATGAACTGCCGGGCCACGATCTCATTGCGGAAGGCCTTCCCGACCTGGGCGATGCCGAACGGGATTTTCATACGGCCCGACTTCTGCACGTTCAGAAAGTTTACGAAAATGCCCTGCGCGGTCTCGGGGCGCAGGTACAGATCCATGGCCGAGTCGGCGCTGGCGCCCAGCTTGGTGCCGAACATCAGGTTGAATTGCTTGACCTCCGTCCAGTTGCGGCTCCCCGAAACGGGGCATACGATCTCCAGCTCCTCTATCAGGGCCTTTACATCGGCCAGGTCTTCCTTCTCCAGGGAGCGCGCCAAGCGCTTCACAATGGCCCCGGCCTGTTCCCGGTACTCCTTTACCCGGGGGTTGGTATCGAGGAATTGCTGCGCGTCGAAGGCCTCCCCGAAGCGCTTGGCGGCCTTGGCCACCTCTTTTTCGATCTTGGCCTCGATCTTGGCCACGTGCTCCTCTACCAGCACATCGGCCCGGTAGCGTTTTTTGGAGTCCTTGTTGTCTATAAGCGGGTCGTTAAAGGCGTCTACGTGCCCGGAAGCCTTCCAGGTGGTTGGATGCATGAAGATGGCGGCATCGATGCCCACGATGTTGCCGTGGAGCTGCACCATGGCTTTCCACCAGTATTCCCGGATGTTTCGCTTGAGTTCCGCCCCGTTCTGGGCGTAGTCGTAAACGGCGCTCAGGCCGTCGTAAATTTCACTCGACTGGACCACATACCCATACTCCTTCGCATGAGATACGACCCTTTTGAAATCGTCTTCTTGATTTGCCATTCGGCAAAAATAGAATATTCGGGGAAAAGTAGGGGCCTCTTATTTCAACTGGAATTCGGAGGTGGCCAGCAGGCGCTCGTCCTCAAAAACGTTGAGGGTATAGGTGCCGGGGGCCAGCGAGCCTTCCGGGACTGTGATAAAATCGCATACGTTTAGTTCGTCTCCCAAAAAGAGGAGCTCCACGCGTTTGCTGTAGACGTTACCGCTCACCGAAAGGGTATGGGTCTCGTCTTCGATTACCCGCATGTCGGGGCCCAGGAATTGGAGGTAAATCACCTTCTCCTCCCCATTTGCGTTCGGGTTGCCGGCAACCGTAACACAGCCTCGCAATTTTTCGATGGTGGAAGCCTTGTTGGTGCGGATGGGTTTCCCGCTGCGCAAGCGGAACCCGCTGCCTTCCGGGTTGTTGAGCTGCAGGTAGCTCTTGCGTCGGAGCTCCCGGCTCAGCTCCCGGTTCTTTTCCCGGAGCTCGGCTTCGACTTCGGCCATGGTACTGCTGCGGCTCCGGAGGTCCTCGATCATCTTCCGGGTCTCCTCGTATTTGTCGGCCAGCAACATGTTGTTGTGTTGGAGGTAATTGTTCCTGAGTTTCAGAGAATCAAAACTTGCTTCCAGTTTGCGGAGCTGCGTCCTAAATTCGCGCAGCTTCAGGATATTGAAGTTGAGGCGGCCTACAGAATCGAGCAGCTGCTGGACCCGCTCCCGGCTGTCCTGGAGTTCGATTTCATTTACTTCATTCAGTGCGGAAAGCCGATCTGCCTCGGCGCGCATCAGGGTGAGGTCCTTGATCAGCAGGGTTCGTTCCTGCTCCAGGTACCCGATCTGCGTCTGCGATTGGGCATAACTGTAATAGAATGCGATCAGGATCCCTACAATTACAGCGACCAGGGCAGCAAATACGATTTTGTAATTGAATTTATTGTCTGGCAGGTTCATTAGGGCAGGGGTCCTAAATACGTTATAATCGGTTTGGTCTGAACAGATGTGTTGTAAGTTATCAAAAGTACTAAATGATATAGACTCTTTTCTGGTGCCCGTGTTGTGTTTTGGATGTAATGCATACTTATATCGAGGAGAGCGCTTCCTTTGCGCATTTTGTCGAAATGATTTACCCCTTGCCGACTGCAACTTCAGAGAGGAAAACCCGGCCGACCGCCTGTTTTATGGCCAAAAAGCCGTAATCAAGGCCGCAGCCCTGCTCCATTTCGAATCGGAGGGCCTGGGTCAGAAATTGATCCATCACCTCAAATACCGGGGCCAGGAACAAATCGGGGAATGGCTGGGGGTGTGGTATGGAGGTGTACTGGCAGCGGAAAAGGCGCTCCCGGGAATCGAATGGGTGCTCCCGGTTCCCCTGCATCGGGGGAAAAAGCGCCGCAGGGGCTACAACCAATGCGCCCGTTTCGGCCGTGGTATCGCGGCCAGCCTGGGGGCCCGGTATTCAGACAGCCTGCTGTTGCGCGCCCGGAACGGCCAGACCCAGACCGCCCGCGATCGCTGGACGCGACACGAGCGCATCAGAGGGGCGTTTCAGGTTGCCAATCCCGAAACCCTCGAAGGATCGCGTGTTCTGCTGGTCGACGACGTAATTACCACCGGGGCCACGCTGGAGGCCTGTTGTGAAGTGCTCGGCGCCATTCCGGGCGTTCAGATCTACATTGCTGCCATGGCCCTGGTTCCGCACCGGCAATTCCCAAATTAATCGTTTCTTTGTGGGGAACTACGAGGGATTATGAAAATCGTCCGCCGATTGTTGGCCGCCCTTTTTGCATGTTGCATGTTGCTGGCGCTGAGCCGGTGCGGCCGCCGGGGAACCCCGAGTGGCGGGCCAAAGGACGAAACCCCGCCCGTTCTCCTGCGCGCCGACCCGCCCGACCGGACCACCCGGTTCCAGGCAGACCGGATCCGCCTGTACTTCGACGAGTACGTGCGGCTGCAGAATACCGAAAATCAACTGATCATCTCTCCCCCCCTCAAGTACCCTGCGGAACTAAGCCCGATGGGTATGGCCAGCAAATATGTGGAAATCAAATTTTCCGATACGCTGCTGGAAAATACCACCTACACCCTTAATTTCGGCCAGAGCGTGGTCGACAACAATGAAGGGAACCCCTACAACTTCCTCACGTATGTATTCTCGACCGGGGATTACGTGGATTCCCTCAGCCTGAGCGGCGTGGTGGCAGACGGCTTCAATCGCAAGGCCGATGCCTTCGTCAGCGTAATGCTCTATGAAATCGACAGTGCCTATACCGATTCAACGGTATATAAAAAGCCTCCCTATTACCTGACCAACACGCTCGACAGCGCGGTGATTTTCAGGCTAAACAACCTGAAGGCCGGACGGTACCGGCTTATCGCCCTCAAAGACGAGGGCAAGAACAACGTGTTTAACCCGAATGCCGACAAAATAGGCTTCGTGGAAGACACCATCGTGATCCCCACCGAGTTCACGTACAAGCTGAGCCTTTTCAAGGAGATCCCCAGCTACGCCCTGCGCCCCCCCACCTATGCGGCCTCGAACAGGGTACTTTTCGGGTATTTGGGCGGGAATGCCCCGGAACTGGAACTGCTGACCCCGCTGCCCGACAGCGTGCGCACGCTCGTGGCGCCGGTTTACGGGAAAGACAGCCTGAATTTCTGGTTTACCCCCTGGGAACCCGATTCCCTGCGCTTCGCGCTCCGGGAGCCAGGGGAATCGCAGCGGATCGATACTTTTACCGTAAAGCCGCTGCAGATAAAACCCGATTCCCTGATCCTCAACTGGTCGCACCGCAGTGAAGCCGTGCCGGTCGATTCCGTATTTCTGACAACCTCGATTCCGCTGGCAGGGGCCGACACCACATATATGAGCATGGTAGATCAGGACAGCCTGCAAGTCCCGTTCAAGATACGGTTGGACAGCCTGGAGGGTCGTGTCCTTTTCGATTTTCCCAGGGAAGCCGAGCACACCTATATCCTGGAAATGCTGCCGGGGGCCATTACCGATTTTTTTGGTGAAACGAACGATTCACTCACCATGCGCTGGCGGGTCAAACCGCCCTCCGATTTCGGGGTCCTTCGGTTTTCGCTGCAAGGGGAGCTGCTTTTCCCCCTGATTGTAGAACTTACAGACAACCGCGACAAATTGGTGCGCACCAAAACCCTTGTCGGCCCGGAAGACATGGTATTCAGCTGGCTGAGACCCGACACCTACCGGGTTCGCGTCATTTTTGACGACAACGGGAACGGGCGCTGGGACCCGGGAAACTTCCTCTCAAAAAAGCAACCCGAACGGGTTGTCTACTATCCTGCCCCTATTGAAATCCGGGCCAATTGGGAGAAGGTGGAAACCTTTA
>DATIPV010000338.1:0-2585 GCA_035471525.1 Robiginitalea sp. | reverse complement strand
GTCTGTAAGGGCATCGCCCTGCAGCCGCGCGCGTGCCAGGGCCGTATGGCCCCCTTCGCCGGGGCCGTCTTCGGAGGCGTAGGTCAGGTATATCCAGCCATTATCGGCATAGTTCGGGTGCAAATGCAGGTCCAGCAGGCCGCCCTGGCCTCTCAAATACACCGCAGGAACGCCGCTGACTTCATTTTTCACGCCGTCTTTGAACCGGATGATCCGGCCCGACTTCTCGCTGATAAGCAGGCTCCCGTCGGGCAGGAATTCAAGCCCCCAGGGAATGGCCAGGTCGCCTACCACCAATTCGGCTGATACAGCGGCCTGCTGCGGTTCGCTCACCTTGTTTTCAGGGTCCTGGGCACAGGAAAAGGTGATCATTACAACGAAAACACATATCAGGGCCATACTATTTCTCATAGGACATCGTTAAAAGTATATATTTTAGGGTTGAACGGGCATAATTGCCTAAAGATAAAGAGATTTTATACGAGTAAATAATTACACCGGCGAATATTCAGATCCCAAATCGCGTCTATTCCAGCCACAAGACCACTTAACCTATGCTCCCGAAAAATACAAGGCATCGTTGGTATGCCCTGTTGATGCTAGTGGCCACTATCGTCAGCACTTCGGCCCTTGCTGGCAGTTCGGTCGAGCGGTGGATTTCCACACTGACCGCGCACCGGAACACCGCAACCGAGAAGACCGGGGCAGCCGAAGCATCCCGCCAGAGTGCGGGCGGGGCAGCGGATATCTTCTCCCCGGACGCCTCCCCCTTCCTGTTCGCCACCATCATTCAGAATTCGGATGAGGAAGTAACCTGCAGCGTGAACGGGTTTACCATTGCTCGCTTCAACCTCTGCGGCGATTACGACGACCGGGTGATCTCGGTGAGCGGCAGCCACGGCAGCTATCAGTGGCAGCGGCTCGTGCCGGGCGGCAGCTGTACCTTCGACGTCAACGAAGACTGCCCGCCCATAATCGGCAGTGCCTGTAACCCCTACTGGCAGACGGTGGCCACCTCCTCCACGCTTACCCTCGACGCTTCGGCCATCTCGGCCTCCAGCGGAGCCGAATTCCGGGTCCGGGTAGACGGAGGGGCCTATTACTACTTCAAGGTCAAGAAGAGTACCATTACCCAGACCTATGTGAAGCGCGATTTTATCTGCGGCGTTCCCGGGCGCATCCAGGTGACCAACCTTTCCAGTGCCTACGAATACAGCCTCAACGGAGGCAGCGGGTTCGGGCCCTGGCAGGCATCCCCCATCTTCGATAACCTGCCTCCCGGCACCTATGCGGTCAAGGCCCGCTTGCAGAATACGCCCAACACCTGCGAATACCCCTACGAGCCCATTGCGATCAACCAGCTCGATATCGATATCGACGTGGTCTTTACAGATGCCCAGTGCTCCGGGGATACCGGCAGCATCACCGTAACGGTCAACAACGTTCCGGGCCCGTATAAGTACACCCTGCTCGACGCCAGCGGCGTCCCCCAGGAGTTCACCACGTTTATCCCGAACAATCCCTACACCTTCTCAGCGGTCGGGTTCGGGACCTACAGCGTTCAGGTAGAGACGCAGCAGTGTACCGGAGACCCGGGCAACGGAATCCCGGCGCCCCGGCAACCGCTGGATGTGAACGGCAACCCGATCGTGATCGGCAACGGCCTGGTGGCGCTGAGCGCTTCCACCGAGGTAAATGAAAGCCTGAGCTCCGATCCGGTCTGCGGGGCCAACGATGCAGATATCATCGTCCGCACTTCGGGTGGCGCACCCCCGTACAGTTTTACGGTTAGCGACGGGGGGAACTCGGGCGGCACCTATACCGGCCAGACTACCTATAACGTTTCAGCGGCCGGTACCTACGAATTTTATATCACGGATGCCAACGGCTGTACCATTACGGCCACGGCCAGCGTGGAGGAACTCACCCCCCCGGTGGTAACCGCTTCGGGCACCGATGGCGACTGCAACCAGGGCGCGCGCATCACCCTGCAGATCGTCGATGCCAAGGGGTACAACCTGCAGTTCCGGGCCACCCCGGCCGACCCCTGGTCGTCCAACCCGGTACTGACAGTACCCACCGGCACCTACAACCAGATCCAGGTGCAGTACCAGCAGGCGGCTTTCAGCTGTATCTACACCCTCCCCACGAGCATCTCGGTGACCAATGTGGGCGCCATCTCGGGGAATGCCGTAAAGATACAGGACCGTCTCTGCAATGGCTCCGGCGGGGTCGACGGCGGGATCATCCAATTCCAGGGCCCGTATTCGGGAGGATCCGGAAGCGGTTATACCTTCAGCATCAACGGCGTGAACTTCAGCTCCCAGCAGACCTATTCGAACCTGGCCCCGGGCACCTATACCCCCATTATCCGCGACTCGGGAGGCTGCCGCCTGCAGCTGACGGCCATTACCATCGGCGATGTGGACCCGCCCACCGACCTGGGCTTTGCCCAAAGTGCCATCAATTGCGCGGCCGGCACCTCCGATGTGCAGCTCACCCCCACCAGCAACGCCCCCATTGTGCTCTATGAGGTGATCAGCCCGGTCTCCATCGACAACGGGGCGAGCGATACATTTGCGGGC
>DATIPV010000337.1:0-3687 GCA_035471525.1 Robiginitalea sp. | reverse complement strand
AGGCAAAGGGCAGGGCAATGGGGGTGGGAACGTCCACGATGTACAGGTTGCTGAACCCGGCGATCACTTTTTTGCCCGGCACGAATTTGGCCTTGCGCACCCGAATGTAATAATCGGGGTCCAGGGTATCTTTGGAAGTGGTCAGCTTCCCCTCGTTCAGGAAGTAGACCGAATCGTTCTCCTTCTTGGTGCGCTCGGCGTACACCTTCATGGCGTCGCTGCCAAGGCTCCCGAGGCCGGCCTGCTGCTCGGTCCGGGAATTCCAGATGATGGCCTTTTCGGTATCGAAATTGAACCGGATCGAATCCGGGATCACCTCGTTGCTCCCCTGTTTGAAAAAGGGCAGCTGGGCATAGTTGCCGACCGAATCGCGGATGCGGCCCGCGTAGACCTCGTTATGGGCGTAGTCGAGCACAATAATGCCCGCTTTCAGCTCCGTGTCCTGGTAGTAGATCTCAGCTTCGTTGTAGAGGTAGATTTTCTGCTCCGGCTGGCTGATCCGCACGTAGTCCTTGGCTTTGTAGCGAACCTGGTCGAGCAGGGCCCCGGGGGCTGGCTTCAGGGTATCGCCGGCGGTGGTGTCGGGCGCCATGCCCAGTTCCTGCAGCATGGCCGGGAGTCCGGGAGCCATAAGGCTGTCTCCCAAAGGCTTTATCGGGAGCGGCCTTGCAATATCCTCCTGGGCAGGCAACAGCCCTGCGGTCAGGAAAAGCAGGCACAGGAAAAGAGTCAGGCGTCTATTTGCTTGCAAGGCTATAAATCCTATTTTTGTATGCGTTGGCTACGGCCTCCGGGATCAAACTTACATATTTTTCCCGCGGAAACGCCTACGTTACAATAAATTTAACCCGCTGCAAATCGATGGTATCACCGAGAAATAAAGGGATGATCGCCAATGTCCTCCTGGGGCTTACCACTCTTTTCGCGGGCACCCTCCAGGCGCAGAATACCGGGGCAGGCAGCAGTGCCTATGCCGATTTTACGGTGGTCCTGGATGCCGGCCACGGGGGCCACGACCCCGGCAACCTCGGAAATGGCTTCCTCGAAAAAGACATCGCCCTGAAGATCGTGCTGGAAGTGGGCCAGAACCTGTCGGGAGATCCGCACACCAAGGTGGTCTACACACGCGACAACGACACCTTTGTAGACCTGTTCAGGCGGGGCGAGATCGCAAACAAGGCGAAAGCCGACCTTTTCGTATCGGTCCACTGCGATTCGCACAATTCGGATGCTCACGGGGCGGGCACTTTCGTGCTCGGGCTGCACGCCAACAAACAGAATTTCGAAATCGCCAAAAAGGAGAACTCGGTTATCTACCTCGAAGACGACTACGAAACCCGTTACGCCGACTACGATATCAACTCGCCGGAATCGGTGATCGGGCTCACCATTATGCAGGAAGAATTCCTCGACCAGAGCATATATCTCGGCAAACTCGTACAGGACCGCTTTACGGGGAAACTCGGCCGGACAGACCGCAAGGTTAAGCAGGCCGGGTTCATTGTTTTGCACCAGACCTTCATGCCCAGCGTGTTGATTGAGACCGGGTTCCTGACCAACAAGAATGAGGGGGCCTACCTGAATTCCAGGAAGGGCCAGCAGGAAATGGGGCGTGCCATTGCCGAGGCCATAAGGGAGTACCGCAAGTCGGTGCGTACCGAAGGGGAGGCCATGGCCCGTGAGCCCGGAACGACAGAACCCGAACCTGAAACACCCCTCGAAAAACCCGGGACCATACCAGACAGTGCCCAGGAGAAGCCGGTTGCAATAACGTCCGGGGCGCCCGAGGGTCAGAAAGAACCCGGCAGGGATACCCCCCCGGCCGCGGTTTCTGAGCCGCCCGCCACAGAAGAGGCAGCCGGGTTGCTTAAAGATTCAGCTCCCGGCATTTCCTTCAAGGTGCAGCTCGTTGCGGTGAGCAGGGAACCCAGCCTGAACCCCGACGATTTCAACGGCTTGCCGAACCTTTCGGTAGAGCATCACCAGAAGGTCTACCGGGTGCTGTACGGGAATACCGCCTCGTATGCAGAAGCCCTGCGCTTGCAGTCGTATGCAGCGCTGCGCGGCTATCCGTCGTCCTATATTGTAGCGTATCGAGACGGGGATCGCATCCCCCTTCCGGAGGCCCTTTCAGCCCTGTCTCAATAAGCGGCCAGCTTCAAAAAATTATTGCTAATTTTGCGGGTAAACGAAAACAGATCCGATTGAGACTCTCCAGGGAAATTAAGACAGGTATTATCGTTATAGGCGGCATCCTGTTGTTCATTCTCGGCTTTTCGTACCTGAAATCCTCGCCCCTTTTCGACGACAGCAAGACGTTTTATGTGGTATACGACCATGTAGGGGGGTTGCAGCCCGGCACGCAGGTAAGCATTAATGGCTACAGCGTCGGCAAGGTAAACGAAATCCGTTTCAAGGATACCACCGGGAAATTGCTGGTTACCTTCTCTGTCGACAATTCCTTTCAGTTTTCCAAAAACAGCCCGGCCGAATTATTCGATACCGGTATCATCGGCGGGAAAGGAATACAGATACATCCCGTTTTTGACGGGGCGCCCCCGGCCCGCGATGGAGACACCCTCCAAAGCAGCACGCGCCCGGGACTTACGGAGCTGGTGCAGCAAAAACTCACCCCGTTGCAGCTCAAGGTGGAAGGGGCCGTTTCCAATGCCGACTCCCTGCTGATCAACTTCAACCAGGTGCTCGACGAAACCACCAAGGAAAACCTGAGGGAGAGCATCCGGGGGCTGAAGGACCTGATCGCCAGTTTCCAGCAGACCTCAAATAGCCTGAACCTGCTGCTCGAAGACAACAGGAGTCGTATCGACAGCACCTTCGAGCATATCGGGCAGGCTTCCGCCAATTTTGCAAAACTGTCAGACACCCTGGCCGGGGCCGGCCTTGGGGAGGCTGTCGCCAAGCTGGATAGCACCCTGGGCCATCTCAACACGGTACTTGCCGGAATGGAAAAAGGGGAGGGGACCATGGGCCGCCTGCTACAGGATCAGTCCCTGTACGACAACCTGACAGAGGCTTCCCGACAGCTGGAGCTGCTGTTGCAGGACTTCCGGCTGAACCCCAAGCGCTACGTAAACGTGTCGGTCTTCGGCAAGAAACAGAAAGAGTACGCCCTGCCCGAAAAAGACCCGGCCCAAATTAACGACCCCGATTGATGGCCTATCTGCCTAACATCCTGTTTGCGCTTGCCCTGATAACGGGTATCGGTTTTTTCTCCCGGAACGTGCGCAAGCTGCTGAGAAACATTCGCCTCGGCAGGGATGAGCGCCCGCAGGGCCCCAAATCAGAACGGCTTCGGAACATGGCCCTGATTGCCATCGGCCAGCGGAAGATGGTGGTGCGCCCGATCGCCGGCCTGCTCCACGTGATTGTCTACGTTGGGTTTATCATCATCAATATAGAGGTCCTCGAAATTATCCTCGACGGCTTGCTGGGCACGCACCGCTTATTCGCCTTCCTGGGGCCCGCCTACGATGTGCTGATCGGCTCCTTCGAGATCCTGGCGGTCCTGGTCATCGCGGCCGTGATCCTATTCTGGCTCCGCCGGAATGTACTGCGGTTGCAGCGCTTCCGGAAGCCTGAAATGAAGGGCTGGCCCAAACAGGATGCCGACTGGATCCTCTATATCGAATGCATCCTGATGTGCCTGTTCCTGACCATGAATGCCGC
>DATIPV010000336.1:0-2112 GCA_035471525.1 Robiginitalea sp. | reverse complement strand
TATGGGGCCGACAGCCTCGATCTGGCCGAACATCCCAAGCTGCGCTCCCTGGACTATAAGATTCGCGGATTGGAGGTGGAAAAACGCCTCAAGGTAAACCAGTTGCTGCCGGAGATCAATCTGGAGTACAATTTCCTGACCGAGACACCAGACCGCATTGCGTCTTTCGAAACCCAGCAGTACAAGGGAGGCCTTAGCTTCCGCATGCCCCTGTTCCTGCGCAAAGAGCGCGGGGCGCTAAAAATGGCGCAGTTCAAGTTGCAGGATGCGCGGCTGGAGCGCGACAATGCCCGCCTGAGTATCCGCAACAAGGTTTCGGCCATCCGTTATGAGCTGGCTTCTTTCGAGCGGCAGAACGACCTTATCGGCGCAATGGTGGCTAACTATGAGCGCCTGCTGCAGGCCGAAGACCGAAAGTTCAGTTATGGCGAGAGTTCGCTCTTCCTGATCAACAGCCGCGAACGCGCCCTGATAGACGCCCGGCTCAAGGCCAACGAGGTACAGAACAAATACCTGATGGCTCAGGCCAAGCTCTTCCAGGTGCTGGCTATCCAGCCGGATTTCACGCCCTGATACCGGGTCTTGCTTTCGGAACGGGGGCTTACTTGCTCTGGAAAAGGTAGGTGATGGTGCCTTTCTGGGAGGTGCGCTCCGATTGGCTGAAGCGGGCCTTTGATGCGTACTTAAGGGCCATCTCCACCAGACAACCGTTGGAGGTTCCGGAGCTCTTCTCGTTAAAATCGGCCCCAAGCACATAGCCCAGGTGGTCGACCTCGATATTGATCACAACCTTCCCTCCTTCAATACAGGTGTAGATCGGCGGGGGCAACTCATAGGCATTCCGGTCTACCAGGGAGTAGGAGATGGAAGTGCGCCGTTCTTTCAGGTAATTGGTGTATTCCTTTTTTTCGGCCTCGAGTTCCCCCAGCAACTGTTTGCTTTCCTCCCGCCTTTTCGCCAGTTCCTGAAGCTGGCTGGCATACTCCCCGGTATCGCCCAGGTTTTCGTCCGGGTCCGATTCCGAGTTGGCCGCACGCTCTGCCAGGATCTCCTCCAGCGTCTTGAGCGGTTCGGGGTTGCCGATACTCGGTTTGGCGGTTTCGTTCAGGGCCATATGGCTCCTGATGGGATCTGCCTGGGCCAGTTCTTCCTCCAGCCGTTCCTTTTCTTCCAGAAGGGCTTCAAGGTCGTCATCCGCCAGGCTCATTTCAATGACATACTCCTCTTCCACGGTAGAATTCAAATGGATATTGAACAGGGTCAATACCACGATTCCCAGGGAAAAGGCCGTGATGATCAGAGCCAGTTGCGGGCGGGTCAGATTCATAAGGCTATAACCGCAATTTTACTAAAATATTATACCATTTGCGCCCCTTTGTGCCCCTTTCGGGAAGTCACACTTCGAATCCGGCATCGCGGAATGCCGCCTTGAAGGCATCGGGGGTAAATGCTTTATTTACGGAGTAAGCACCTATTTTGGTTCTTCTCAGGGCGGAAAGATAGGCTCCGGTACCCAGTGCCTGCCCGAAATCGTACGCCAGGGAGCGAATGTAGGTACCCTTGCTGCAGCGCACGCAGAAGTCTACCTCAGGCAGGGCAATCCGGGTAATCTCGAAGGCTTGGATATGCACTTGCCGTAAGGGAACCTCCACGTCGTGCCCGCTTCGCGCATATTCGTACAGCCGCTTGCCGTCTTTTTTGATGGCCGAGAAAACCGGTGGCTGCTGAACAATTTCGCCGGTCAGAGACCGTGCTGCCGCCTCGAGCATTTCGGGCGTAAGATGCTTTACCGGCAGCTGCCGGCTGGGCTCGGTCTCAAGGTCGTAAGAAGGGGTGGTCGCCCCCAGGTGAAACGTGCCGGTATATTCCTTGGGCATGCCCTGTAAATCGCTGATCCCGCGGGTGCTTTTTCCGGTACACAGGATAAGCAGGCCGGTGGCGAGGGGGTCGAGGGTGCCGGCGTGCCCCACCTTGATTTTTTTGAGCGAAAACGCCCGCCTCAGGGTCCATCGCACGGCGTTCAGGGCCTGGAATGACGACCAGGTATACGGCTTGTCGATGAGCAGCACCTGCCCCTCGAGATAGGCGTTCTTGTCTAGTGGCAATGTTGGG
>DATIPV010000335.1:0-3610 GCA_035471525.1 Robiginitalea sp. | reverse complement strand
CAGCAGGTACATGCCGCTGATCCGATCGAGGAGCAATACGGCCACCAGCTTTTTTACCGGGCTGCCAAAACTGCGGTGCAGTGCGTACCCCTTATAGGCATCGCCCCCGATCCCTCCGGGCAGGAACAAATTGTAGAACATCCCCAGCAGGTATAACCTCAGGTTGCTGGCCGCGGAAAGCGGCAGGCCGATTTCACGAAAATACCGGTTGAGCCGCAGGGCAGACACCCACTTGGAGAGTATAAAAAAGAACAGGGCCCCCAGCAGGAAACCCGGATGGCTTCCCTGCACCACTTCCCAAACCTCCCGGAAGGCTATCTGGTTGAAAATAAAATATAGGAGCAAGGCGCTGAAAGCGATTTTCAGCAGGGCGATGCCCTTTTTACGCAGGTTCCCCACCGATCAGGACTTTTTTGATGCGGTACGGACGCTTTTTCTGCGACTCGTAATAGGTGCGGATAAGCAGCTCCAGCACAATGCCGATGGTAAAGAGCTGTATGCCCCCCAGGATAAACATGAGGCCGAAAATGAGCAGGGGGCGGTTGCCAATATCCTGGTCAAAGCCCCATTTGATAATGAGCAGGTAAATGTTGATGGCAATGCCCATCAGAATGAGCAAGACCCCGAAGATGCCGAACAGGTGGATGGGCCGCTGGAAGTATTTGCGGATGAACAGCAGCAGCATCATGTCTGCCAGCACCTTGAAGACCCGCTCCAGGCCGTATTTGGATACCCCGGCCTGGCGGGGGTGGTGCCTTACGGGCACCTGCTTGATCTGGGCCCCTTCCAGAAAGGCCAGCAGGTTTATGAAACGGTGCATCTCCCCGTACAGGTTCAGGTCTTTGGCGATGGTTCGGGTAAACACTTTCAGCGCACAGCCATTGTCCTTGATGTCCAGCTTGGTTACCCGGCGCACCATGAAGTTGGCGATTTTGGAAGGGATTTTCTTGACCAGGGAATCGCGTCGGTTTTCCCGTATGCCGGTAACCACATCGTACTCCCCGCTGAGCACGAACGGCAGCATGAGCGGGATGTCGGCCGGGTCGTTCTGCAGGTCGCCGTCCATGGTGATGAGGTAGTCGCCTTCCGCATAGTCGATCCCCGCAGCCAGGGCCAGGCTCTGGCCGTAATTCTTCTTAAGGCAGATCAGGTGCACCTTGAGGTCGGCCATTTCGCGCACCACCTTCCGGGTGCGGTCGGTCGAAAAGTCGTCGATGTAGATGATCTGGTAGTTGTACCCTGACAGGCTCTCGTGTATCTTCCGGGTGAGGGGCTCAACGTTTTCCTCTTCGTTGTACAGGGGCACCACGATGGAAAGCAGGGCATGGGTAAGGACCTCCATGGAACGTATTGTTTCGGGTTCAAAGGTAATTCTTTTTTCGGGCATTGGCCGGGCTTCAGGCAGGTTGGCTGCCCCAGTGCCCCAGGAGCTCCTCAGCGGCCCTGAATGGGCTCATACTTCCCGTACGCACAGCTTCCCGCAATCGCTCATAGGTTTCCCGAACTCCGGCCCGCTCATAGAATCCGGCCAGCAGACCCTCGTCCACCGCCTGCCGGAACCACTGCAGGTTTTGCCCGGCCCGTTCGGACGCCAGCAGGCCGCTTGCCGAAGCGCTTTCCCGAAATCCGGAAATAAGGCTCCAGATCTCTTCAAAACCGGTCCCTTCCGTGGAAGAGCACAACAGTACTTTGGGTATCCAGCCTCCGGGCTTGGGAGGGTATAGCTGCAAGGCATTTTCGAAGATGCCCCGGGCCTCCCTGGCGGCCTGCAGGTTTGCCCCTTCAGCCTTATTGATCACGATGGCGTCGGCCATCTCCACGATGCCCCGCTTGATGCCCTGCAGCTCGTCGCCCGCTCCGGTTATCTTCAGCAGCAGGAAGAAGTCGACCATGCCGTGCACAGCTGTCTCGCTCTGTCCCACTCCCACCGTTTCGATGAGTACGATATCGTAACCCGCGGCCTCGCACAGGGAAATGGATTCGCGCGTTTTCCGGGCCACCCCTCCCAGGGTATCCCCCGCAGGGGAGGGCCGGATGAAGGCCTGCTCGGCCCGGCTCAGTTGCTGCATGCGTGTTTTGTCTCCCAAAATGCTGCCCTTGCTCAGGCTGCTGCTCGGGTCCACGGCGAGTACCGCCACCCGGTGCCCCTTTTGCACAAGCAGCAGGCCGAGGCGCTCGATAAAAGTGCTCTTGCCGGCACCCGGCACACCGGTAATGCCGATTCGGATGCTCCGGCCCGCATGGGGCAGGCACCCCTCCACGATCTGGCCGGCGGCCCTGCTGTCTGACGGCCGCCTGCTTTCAATCAGGGTAATGGCGCGGGCCAGGGCCGTGCGGTTGCCCTCCAGAATACCCTCCAGCAAGGCTTCCCAGCCGGCCTGGGAGGGCCGGGCGGCGGGTCTTTGTCCTGTGGGATGCTTATTGTCGGAAGGCACGGCCCGTCTTCAGGGGTTAACTGCTACCAGGACCTCGGTCTGGTCCCAGGCCAGGCTCATATACATGGCCCGTTGCACGAGTTTGAAATCGATCGTGAATTGCTCCACTACATCGGGCAGATTTAGGACAGGTGACGTAACCTGGAGCACATCGGCATCGGGGTTTCGGGTTGCTTTTTTGCCTCCGCTGAGCATGGTGGCCCCCCAGTCCGGCACCTCCCGGTTCAGGATCAGGGTCCAGACCTCGGGCCCCGGGATGGTCCACAGGGAATACGTCCCGGCCGGCAACGGTTTACCTCCTACATGGATGTCTTTGCTGGCAGTGAAGGTAGTGGGTTCATTGGCCCCGGTTCGCCAAACCTGGTTGTAGGGAACAAGGCCTCCGAAGATTTCGCGCCCCTTCTTATAGGGGCTGCTGTAATGGACGTCCAGGGCAATCCCGGCCGCCTCGTAGTGCGCCGTGCGCTCAGGGCTTATTTTCTTGGTTTGTTCCTTCAGGTAGGGCATCCCCACGAAATACCCCAGCAATACCAGCACGACCAGCACAATTCCGGTCCATTTGAGTATTTTCATAACTATAACTTTTATAACATAAAAGTAATCAATCGCAGGCAATTGGACCTTCTCGACCGAAAATTGTCGGGAGCGTGCATGCTGATGCGGCTGCAAGCTGCAATGCGGGCGAGCCGGGGCTTTTTCAGGAGGACCAATTGGGAATCGGGGAGCCCCAGGCAGGAAAACCCTAAAAATTTTAGATAAAATTCCCTGAAATTGAAACGCGGCCGCTTGGGGGTCGTCTATTAGGCAACAACGTAAACCAACAATTCTGGAATCGACCTATCTACAGTCCGACCTGATTGAGCAGTGCCGGAAGCAGAACCGGAAGGCGCAACTGGCCCTGTACCGCAAATATGCCCAGGGGATGTATTGCGTGGCCTTGCGCCTGGTCCAGAACGAAGCCGACGCGGAAGACCTCACCCAGGAAGCTTTTATCAAAGCTTTCCGCAAAATGGACCAGTTCAAGGGAGACGTGACCTTCGGCGCCTGGCTGAAACGGATCGTGGTGAACCGTTGCCTCGATTTCCTGAAATCGCGGCGGCAACACTTCGTGGAACTCGAAGAAGGCCGTCTGGCGGTGGCGCAATCGGATAGCTGGGAGGTACATGAAGGTATCG
>DATIPV010000334.1:0-4077 GCA_035471525.1 Robiginitalea sp. | reverse complement strand
ATTATGCTGCTCTTCCTTATCAACGCCATCTTCAGGGGAGCAGGGAATGCCTCTGTGGCCATGTGGACCCTGGTGCTTTCGAACGGCCTGAACATACTACTGGACCCGCTCTTCATCTTCGGATGGGGCCCGGTTCCTGCCTATGGCGTAATGGGGGCGGCCATAGCCACCAACATCGGGCGGGGCACTGCCGTGCTGTTTCAGCTCTGCATCCTGCTGTTTGGGTGGAGCCGTATCCGGTTAACCCTTCAGGCCTGGCGGCTCGACCTGGGGGTTATGTGGAATCTGGTGCGCATTTCCCTTGGCGGCATCGCCCAATTTCTCATCGGCACATCCAGCTGGGTGTTCCTGATGCGGCTGATGAGCACCTTCGGAAGCGAGGTCCTGGCCGGGTATACCATTGCCATCCGGGTTATCATGTTTACCCTGATGCCCGCATGGGGCATGAGCAATGCTGCCGCCACGCTGGTGGGGCAGAACCTGGGGGCAGGGAAGCCCGAAAGGGCCGAAACCTCTGTCTGGATCACCGGGAAATACAATGCCTATTTCATGGCGGTGGTTTCCCTCTTCTACCTGGTCTTCGCCCCGGAGCTCCTCAGCTGGTTCAACCCGGCCGATACGGTGGTGCAAAGCGGAGCCCTCTGCCTGCGTATCATCGCCGCCGGCTATGTGTTCTACGCCTATGGCATGGTGGTAACCCAGGCTTTCAACGGTTCGGGCGATACGCGCACCCCTACCCGGATTAACCTGGTGGCCTTCTGGCTCTTCCAACTGCCTTTCGCCTATGTGGCCTCCCTGCTTCTGGGCTGGGGCCCGCTGGGGGTATTCCTGGCTATTACCCTTTCGGAAGTATTGCTTACGGCACTGGCAATCAGAGCTTTCCGAGTTGGGCGTTGGAAATCGTTCCGGGTCTGAGTTAATTCGTATTTTTGAGAATATGAAAAGTCCATCCAAACCAGCCGGCGGGGGTATCAATACGCTCTGCACGCATTATGGGGAACTGGAAGACACCCGCTTCAAAGGGGTGGTCTCCCCCCTGTACATGAGTACATCCTACGCCTACGAGGATGTGGAAATCAAGCGCTACCCGCGTTATTTCAATACCCCCAACCAGGAAGCCCTCTGCAGGAAGATCGCAGCCCTGGAACACACCGAGGCCGCCCTGATTTTCTCAAGCGGCATGGCCGCTACCAGTACGGCCCTCCTGGCCTTCCTCACCCAAGGCGACCACCTGGTTATCTCCCGGCAGACCTACGGGGGAACCCAGAACCTGCTGCAGGAAGAATTCGCCAAATTCGGGATCGAATACACCTTTGTAGACGGCACGGGCCGGGCCGATTTTGAAGCGGCTATCAGGCCTAACACCCGGGTACTCTTTTTGGAGACCCCTTCCAACCCGTTGCTGCAGATCACCGATTTGGAGGCGATGGCCGCGTTGGCCCGTGCCCGGGGTCTGGTCACGCTTATCGACAACACCTTTGCCAGCCCGGTTAACCAGAACCCGGCCGATTTCGGCATAGACGTCATCATCCATTCGGCTACCAAATACATGGGAGGGCATTCGGATATCTGTGCGGGTGCCGTGGCCGCATCTGCCGAACATATCAACCGCATCTTCCACCTGGCGAAGAACCTGGGCGGCAGCCTGAGCGACTATACGGTATGGCTTCTTGAGCGCAGCCTCAAAACCATGGGCCTGCGGGTAAGGGCCCAGAACGAAAACGCCCTGGGGCTGGCCCGGTACCTGCGGGAACATCCCGATATCGACCGGGTTTTCTACCCGGGCCTGGAAGACCACCCGGGTTATGCCATTGCCAGGGTACAGATGCGCGGGTTCTCGGGCATGCTCTCTTTTGAGCTCGCCCCGGCCCTGGACCTGCATACTTTCGTGCATTCGCTCAGATGGGTAAGGGCCTCCATGAGCCTGGCCGGGGTGGAAAGCACCCTTACGGCCCCCGCTCAGACCTCCCATGGGCTGCTTTCCCCACAGCAGCGCGAACAAGCGGGGATACGAGACGGGCTTATCCGTTTCTCCGCGGGCATCGAAGATTTTGAGGACCTGAGGGCCGACGTGGATCAGGCCCTGTCCCGGGCTAAGAAAGCCGCCGAGAAAGGGGCTGTTAACGCATAAAACCTGACACATGAAATTGGATATTCTCGTTTTTGGTTCCCACCCGGACGACGCCGAGCTCGGCGCCGGCGCCACCATCGCCATGGAAGTTGCCCGCGGGAAAAAAGTGGGAGTAATAGACCTGACCCGGGGTGAACTGGGCACCCGGGGCAATGCGGAACTCCGGGATGCCGAGGCTGCCGAGGCAGCGCGGATCCTCGGCTTGAGCATTCGTGAAAATATGGAATTCGCAGACGGGTTTTTTCGCAACGACCGCGACCACCAAATAGCGCTGATCAGGCAAATACGCAGATTCCGCCCGGAGGTGGTGCTTTGCAATGCGGTAAATGACCGGCATATTGACCATGCCCGGGGCAGTTCCCTGGTAAGCGATGCCTGTTTTCTGAGCGGCCTGGTAAAAATCGACACCCGTCTGGAAGGATTCGAAGAGTGGCAGGAACCCTGGCGCCCGAAACAGGTATACCACTATATACAATGGAAGAACCTGCCGCCTGATTTCGCGGTGGACGTAACCGGCTATATCGAGAAAAAAATGGAGGCCATACGGGCTTACAGCTCCCAGTTTTACGATCCTGACAGTCCGGAACCTGACACGCCCATCAGCAGCAAGAATTTTACCGACAGCATCGTGTACCGGGCACGTGATCTGGGAAGGCTCATCGGGGTGGAATACGCGGAGGGGTTCACGGTAGAACGCCCGCTGGCTGTCGCCTCACTGGACGACCTGATCTAAACGGCCTGGCTGTATTTTTTTTCGGCCTTGGGCAGGGTAAAGTAAAAGGTGCTTCCCTTTCGCACCATGCTTTCCACCCAAATGCGGCCCTGGTTGTTCTCGATCATTTCCTTGCACAGGGAAAGGCCGAGCCCGGTGCCTTTTTCGTTGTTCGTGCCGTAGGTGGAGTTATGGCTTTTTTCCTTGAACAGCCCTTCGAGGGTTATGCGGTCCATTCCTACTCCAGTATCCCGGATAGAGATTTCCCAGTGGCCTTCCCTTTCGATTCCCTGTATGGTAACCATCCCGTTTTCAGGGGTGAATTTAAGGGCGTTGCTGATCAGGTTGCGCACCACGATGTCGATCTGGTTCGGGTCTGACCAGACCATAACGCTGTCGGGGATTTCGCTTACCACCCGGATCGATTTGTTTTCGGCAATCTCAGAAAGCAAATTGATATTCTCCTGTACCAGGCTGGCCAGCGGAATCGCGGCCGGCTTGGTGACCGAGCCATTCAATTGTGAATTTCCCCAGGAAAGCAGGTTGTTGAGCGTAAAATAGATATGGTCGACGTCGGACCTCAGTTTCGGCATAAAGGCGAGGAATTCTTCCTTTCCGACCTCCCCGTCTTTAAACATCTGCAAGAGGCCCTGCAAGGCGCCGATCGGACCCCGCAGGTCGTGCCCGATAATGGAGAACAGCTTGGTCTTGGTTTCGTTGTTGGCCTGAAGTTCCTCCTTGCGCTTTTCCAGCATGTCCTTCTTGGCGCTGAGTTCCTGGGCAAGTTGCTTCTGCAGCCGGCTGTACCGATTGATCAGGTAAATGACTACCAGGGCAATCAGCAACATGCCCGACCCGACGCGGATATAGCGATTTTGCCGGGCCAGGGCCTTTTCGTTCTCTTCTATCAGCACCTGTTTCTGATGTTCGTACAGGGCCTTGGTCTTCTGCAGGGTAAGGCTTTGCTGGTTTTCGTTATGGGCGATCGAATCGGAGAGCTGCTGGAAAAGCTCGTGATACACAAGGGCCGTGGCGTAATCTTCTTTTTTGCGGTAGATGCGGTACAGGGTCTCAGCACAATCGCGTGTGCCGTTCATAAAGTTGATAGACTGGCTTATGGTGTACGCCTCGCTGGCATATACGGACGCCAGGCTGTCGTTCCCCTGGCCGAAATAGGCCTCAGCCATACCGTTGTACAGGTCGATGCGCGCGCGGTCGTCGTCCAGCTGCTGAT
>DATIPV010000333.1:0-2803 GCA_035471525.1 Robiginitalea sp. | reverse complement strand
GCGGGCTTGTTCCAGGCTTAGGGCACGGTTCTCATAGGCAATCTTGGCCTCGACCGTATCTATGGCCGCCAGTTCTCCCGCCCGGGCGCTCTGGCGGATCCCCTGCAGGCGAAGCTCCGCATTCTCGAGGAACCGGCCGTAGACCTGCTCGTCCCGGTAAGCCTGCAACCAGTTGAAATAGGTCTCAGAGGCCTCAAAGAGTATCTGGTTGATCATCAGGTCGCGGTCGGCCTGGCTTTGCTGCTCGAAATACCGGGCCTTCCTCAGGGTGGCCATACGCTCGTTGGCCCAGAGCCCCCGGGCCAGCGAGACAGAGACCCCGGCGCTGTACAGGCCGTCTGCCGGGACCGTTTCTGCAGGGTTCAGGTAATCTCCTTCGTTCTGCTCGAATTGTCCCTTGAATTCGACCCCATACCAGGTAGGGATCTTGAAGGTGGCGTTGAGCCGGTCGTAGTAGGTGCTGCCCTGGAACTCTTTCCGGCTGTAGTCCAACTCGAGCTTCGGGTCGAAGCCGCCGCGGGATTCCTGGACCTGCGCTTCCCCGGCGCCGGCCACCAGGCGGGCCTGCCGGGCAACAGGATGGTACTGCCTTACCCGCGTGAGGAAGGCCTCAAAATCCAATACCAGGCTGTCTTGCTGCGCCTGGAGCTGCAGGCAGCCGGCAATCAGGAAGAGCATTGCGCTTAAGGTTAGTCTCATTTCTCGGAAGGGGTTTCGGAGGTTGCCGGGCTCTGGTAATAGTTGGGCGGAAACCCGTTGAGTTGCCTCCATAGTTCAAACCAGATGGGCACGTCCTGGAGGAGCGCGAGGGTGCGGGCCCCTGAACCCACCCGTATATCCCGGGGCCAATCATGGTCTTCGGTGTCGGGGGCGATCAGTATGCGGTATTTGCCGTTCGGACTGATGTAGGTTTCCAGTGCCACCACCTTTCCCCCGTACGTGCCGTACGAAACGTTGGGCCAACCGCTGAACACGATGGCCGGCCAGCCGTCGAACTGGATACGCACCTTTTCCCCCAGGTGTACCAGGGGCAGGTCTATGGGGTCTACATACGATTCCACAGCCAAATCTATCCGGGTCGGCATAATGCTCACCAGGGCATCTCCCTCCTTAAAGGTTTCTCCAATGCCCGATTGCAGGGCCTTATTGATATAACCCGTCTGGGGAGCCCGGATATAATGCAGGTCGGAACGCCTCTCGTAGTTGGCAAATTCGTTTTCCAGCTTGGTAACCTGTGCCTCCGAATCGAACTGGGAAGACTGGGCCGTATAAAGGTCGCTGCGCGCCTTTGAGATCTTGTCGGTGTATTCGGCCTCCACCCGCCCGATCTCCATTTCGGCGTTGATCACCTCGTTGCGGCTGGCCAGCAATTTATTTTCCTGCGAGATGAGCTTGGCCTGGGACTCCTGCAGTTTCAGGCGTTTCTCCTCCACGTCGGTAACCGCCTTGAGGCCCTCTTCCTGAAGCTGGCTGGTTCGGCCGTACTGCCGCTCGGCAATGGTGAGCTGGGTCCGTGCCGCTTCCAGTTCAATGCTGTCGCTTTTCACTTTGAGGCCGGCCTGCATGAGCTTGTTGCGGGATTGCTGCAGCTTAAGGCCACGCTCCTTCAGCAAGGCCCCGATCTGGGTGTTCAGGGCGCCTACTTTCTCCTGATTCGATTCCACCGACCGGGATTTGGCATCGATCTGCATTTGCGTCCGCTCGACCAGCCTGGGGTCGAAATACTCATTTTTCACCTCCGAAATAAAGAGGATGGTATCTCCCTGCTCCACATAATCCCCTTCCCGCACAAACCATTTTTCGATACGGCCCGGTATCGGGGATTGAACCGTCTGTGGCCGCTGGTCGGGGTGCAAAGTGGTCAGGAACCCATTCCCGCTGATGGTCTGCGTCCAGGGGAGGAACAGGATTACCAGCACCAGGCCTGAAAAGACCAGTAAGAACCGGTTGATATACCCGTAATGCCTCATGTGGAAAACCTTGCGGGCAGCCGTGTAGCTGGTAAGGTCCACTTTTCGGTTTAGCTTGTTCTCGGTTATGTTCAGCATTTTCAACTCATTTTTACGATCCGTCCGTCTTCCATATGAACGACCTGTCCGCAACAGGAAGCCCAGTCAGGGTTGGAGCTTACTACCATCAACGTCCACCCGTTATCGGGGTCGGTCAGGAATTTCATGATCCGCCTGGCCTCTTCGTCTTCCAGGTGGTCCAGCGGGTCCATGAGAATCAGCAGGCGGGGTTTGTGTATAATGCTGCGCGCCAGCACGATCTTCTTGGCAACGGTATACGGGATTTGCCAGCCTTCCGGGTACAGCATGGTCTTTAAGCCCATGGGCTGGTCCTGCACGAACGAAAGCAGACCGGTCTGCTCCATCGCCCAGTATACCCGCTCCATCGGGATGTCGGGATTGCCGAAGGTGAGGTTGTCGAGAATGGTGCCTTCAAAAGGCGATTCCTCTGGCAGGGACTGACCGATAAGCGCCCGGTAATGATTCAGCGAAATGCCTTTCAGGGAAACGTTGTTCACAAAAACCCGTCCCGAATCGGGCTCCAGTACCCCGGCAATGATCCGGAGCAAGGTGGTTTTGCCTGAACTTACCGGTCCCTGCAACAGGGTGGTGGTCCCCGGTTCCAGCGCAAGCGAAACCCCGTCGAGGATATTTCTGGTCCCGTCAGTACTCCGGAAGGTTACCTTGTCCAGCACCACGCGCAGGGGGTCCCCTTCGTGGAAAGGCTCTTCGCCCTCCTGGGGCTCCAGCGACTTGTCTACCACCTGCCCCAGTTTCTCCAGGGAGGTGAGCAG
>DATIPV010000332.1:0-5636 GCA_035471525.1 Robiginitalea sp. | reverse complement strand
GATGGCCTGGAAAATAGTGAGCAGGATCACTACGAAAATCAGGTAGCCGAACAGCTTGTGGGTCAGCAGCTTGTCGAGGCCCGCCCGCAGGCCCCGCGCCGCTTTCAGGTCGACCTTGTAGGTCTCCTTCAAAAGGGCATTGATATGCTGGTAGCGCACAATGGTCTCCCTGTGCTGCAGTTTCTTGAGCTCGCTGCGGGATTTGATCTCAAAGCTCTGGCCGCCACCCGGCAATTTTTTCTGCAGGGGCGTAAAATTGACATCCTGGGTAATAACCACCCATAATTTGTAGAGATCTTCCCTCGGAAAGGTTTTCTGCAACCGCTGAAAGTAAGCCGGCTCGATGCTGGAGATGTCGACGCAGGGTTCGCAGGGGAGCTCCCGGTAATTCTCGATCAGCTTTTTCAGCAGATCGATGCCCGTATTTTTACGCGTGCTCACCAGGGAGATGCGGGTCTTGAGTTTACGCTCCATGGCCGCCACATCCAGGCTAATCCCCTTGCGCGACATCCGGTCTGCCATGTTGATGACCAGAATGGCCGGGATTCGCAGGTCTTTAATTTGGGTGAAGAGCAGCAGATTCCGCTTCAGGTTCTCCACATCGCTAATGACCACGGCCACATCGGGATAGTCGGGGGAATTCTTGTTGAGCAGCAACTCCACGGCCACGCTTTCGTCCAGCGAAGTGGTGTTGAGGCTGTAGGTGCCGGGGAGGTCCAGGATGTGCGCCTTAATGCCCCTGGAAAGCCTGCAGATCCCCTGTTTTTTCTCGACGGTTATGCCGGGGTAGTTTCCCACCTTCTGGTTGAGGCCCGTAAGCCGGTTGAAAACCGACGTTTTGCCCGTATTCGGGTTCCCGATAAGCGCTACCTTGATGTCCTTACTCATGCCCGGAGATTGGTTCCAGCTCAATCTGAAGAGCCATGCTCCTGCGAATGGCGATATGGGAGCCGTTCACGTTTATGTAGAGGGGGTCCTGCAGGGGTGCAATCTGGATGAGCTCCACCACGTTGCCGGGCAGACAGCCCAGCTCCAGTAACTTGATGGGAATGATTTCTTCGGAAAAATCCTTGATAATGCCTTTTTCCCCACGCCTGAGGTGTGCTACCGTGAAACTCAATTTTTATTTAGATTGATTTCAATCAAAGGCAAAAGTAGCTAAAATGCCGTTCCCGGGGAAATGGAAACCCAAAATTCTGGACTCCTTTTCACTCCGATTCGTAAGAGGCTTTCAGGATCTCCAGATCGTCCAGCAACCGCTCCATATCTTCCCGGCTGGTGCCATCGTAGGTGCCGCGTATGCGACGCTCTTTATCGACCAGGATAAAGTTTTCGGTATGTATCATGTCGAAGGGCCCCCCGTCCCCTTCCGTCTTTACGGCCATGTACGACTGGCGGGCCAGCCAGTAAATCTGTTTCTTGTCGCCCGTAACCAGATTCCACTTGGCATCGACAACTCCCTTTTCGAGCGCATAGGCTTTTAATCGCGGCACCGAGTCGATCTCGGGGGTCACCGAATGCGACAGCAGCATCACCCCTGGGTCGTCCAGCAGTTTTTGCTGTAGGTAAGCCATGTTGTCGGTCATGATCGGGCAAATCGTGGGGCAGGTGGTGAAGAAGAAATCGGCGATATAGATCTTCCCCTTGTAATCGTTTTGGGTAATGGTCTGCCCGTTCTGGTTCAGCAGGGAAAAATCGGCCACGGTATGGTATTTCTTGATATGGCTCATTTCGGGGTCGACCAGTTCCGGGTTAAAATCGGCCGGCTGATAGACCGGGAGTACCTTCCGGGGCTGCAGGGCCTGGTAGAAAAGCACCAGTATTACCGAGGCTAAACTCAGGAAAGTGATCCAGAAAATCTTGGTTCTCCTAAAAAACGATCGCATGGCGGCCCATTTTTGCAAAGGTAGGCATCCGGCCGGTTACGACTATCTACCGGTGGCACAAACCGGGTAAATCATCGCCTAAGTCGCCCGGACCCCGGTTTTTCTTTTGAAAGCGGCATTAAAAGCGTACTTTTGTGCGTTTAAAACCAGCGAGTCGTTATGTCTCCCATTCTCATCCAGGCCCTGCAATTTCTACTGAGCCTCTCCCTGCTCATCGTGTTGCACGAACTCGGGCATTTTCTTCCGGCCAAGGCCTTCAAAACACGGGTAGAGAAATTTTATCTCTTTTTCGACATCAAATTTTCCCTGTTCAAGAAGCGTATAGGCGACACGGTGTACGGTATCGGCTGGCTCCCGCTGGGCGGCTATGTAAAGATTGCCGGAATGATAGACGAGAGCATGGACACCGAACAGATGTCCCAGCCGCCCCAACCCTGGGAATTCCGGTCCAAACCGGCCTGGCAGCGGCTGATTATCATGCTCGGAGGGGTTAGCGTTAATTTCCTGGTGGCCCTGTTCATTTACATTTTTGCCTCCTATGCTTTTGGCAACGCCTATATCTCGACCAGTAGCATCAAAGACGGCTACTATATAACCAATCCGGTGCTGAAGGAACTCGGTGTTCAAACGGGCGACAATCTGGTGTCTATCGACGGGCAGACCTACGAGAGCTACGAAGACCTGCGCCGCCACCTGATCACGGCCGAACAGATCACCATAGAACGGGGTGGGGAACGGCGCACCATCCGGCTGCCTGAGGATTTCCTGGGACAGCTTTCGACCGGAGAAGACCTGAGCCTGTTCCAGCTCCGTTTCCCGTTTATGGTCGCGGAAGTTTCCGACAGCTCGCTGAACAAAGGGGCCGACCTGCGGCCCGGAGACCTCTTGCTGTCGATCAACGATCGCCCGGTACGCTACTACGACGAAGTGGGCCCCATGCTCGATACGCTGCGCAACCGGGAGGTAAGCGCCCTAATCGACCGCGACGGGCAACGGCAGACCCTGCAACTCCAGGTAGACGCCAATGGCAAGGTGGGAATCTTCCCGGGCGGCAGCCTGAAACGTTTTGCCGAAATGGGATATTTCGACACCGTAATACGAGAGTATGGCTTTCTGGAGAGTTTCGGGGTAGGCGGGCAGAAATTCGTGACCCAATTGTCGGGTTACTGGCTGCAACTTGAAAAGATTTTTACCCCAAGTACCGGGGCTTACAAAGGCGTGGGCGGCTTTAAGGCCATTTTCGACATCTTCCCCGATTTCTGGAGCTGGCAGGGTTTCTGGGAAATCACCGCCTTTCTGTCGATTATGCTGGCGGTGCTGAACCTGCTGCCCATTCCGGCCCTGGATGGGGGTCATGTCATGTTCCTGCTCTACGAGATGGTCTCGGGCCGCAAGCCCAGCGACAAGTTCATGGAATACGCCCAAATGATTGGTTTCTTCCTGCTGCTCGCCCTGATCCTGTTCGCCAACGGGAACGATATTTACAAGGCCCTTTTCCGGTAATAATCCGGGCATTTTTGTTGGGGTATTTGGAAGAAACTTTTATATTTGCAACCTCAAAATAAGGAGTTTGTCTCCTATTTTTGAGTTTTATTCCTCCTTAGCTCAGTTGGTTAGAGCATCTGACTGTTAATCAGAGGGTCGTTGGTTCAAGTCCAACAGGGGGAGCAGGTAATTTAGAGAAAGCCATCCACGCAAGTGGGTGGCTTTGTTTATTTGTGCACTCTGGGAATCCCTGGATTATTCTGAGATCAGATTGACCAGTTTAATTCCATCAGCTCCTGTAACATTTTCATGAGTTTTTCGTGTTCAAGTAGGACTAAACACAAAACCAATCATGAAAAAGAACAGCTTAGTTACAATATTTACGTGTTTTCTAATCGGAACGCTTGTGGCTCAGGACCTCGAAAACATCAGGAAAAATGAAGCCAAAGTCGAAGAGTTCATTATCGAGTCAACCGAATTGGGCCAGAAACGACAGGTCTTGGTCTATACCCCCTACCATTACCAGGAAAGCCAGTTTTCTTACTACAATGTGATCTATGTATTTGATGCACAGGACCGGGCCCTGTTTGATGCAGCCAGCGGGATCACGAACCTGTTAACAGATGGGTCGCAGGATTTTATTATGGTGGGTATCAAAGCCACCTGGATAGAGGAAGAGATGTACGCCAGAAACCACGATTTGCTCCCTTCCGATACCAAGCGTAATATGGGACCAAAATCAGGGGGCAATGCTGAGGCATTTCTGGCCTATGTAAAAAACGAAGTTGTCCCCTTTATAGAATCCAATTATCGCATTTTGCCCCAAAGGACGGCTGTAGGACATTCGCTCAGCGCCTCCTTCCTAATATATACCTTGCTGAATGAGCCGGAACTCTTTGACAATTATATCGCTATTTCTCCGAACCTGGAATATGACGATCAGCGCCTGGTCCGGGGGCTCGAAAACTTTGATACGGGCCAGTTTAACACAACAAAGTTCCTCTACTTAAGCCATGCCGACGAGCATGAGTACTGGCCAGACTGGAAACCTGCCAATGAAAACGCCTACCGTATTGTTCGCGAATCGTTGGTTTCGGAGAATTTTAAGGCAGTGATTGAGGAGTTTCCCATGGAGGGACACCGTCCTGGCTTCATTCCGGGCATAACCTCAGCCATGCGGATCTATCTGGATTCCGTCCAGCCATTACAGGAGATGGAACTATCCCAGGAGGAATATGAAGTGACTTTTCGTATAAAGGTGCTGTCAGCCGATGATGAGGTCTACATAACAGGCAACCAGGAGAGTCTGGGTAATTGGCAACCCAATCAGGTCAGGATGCAAAAAACAGCTCCCCTGGAGCGCATGGTTACCCTGAAAGTACAGGATCCGGTACAAGTGCAATTCACCCAGGGTGAGTGGGAATCTCAGGCATGGATAAAGGTTGGCCAGGGAGGGTGGAGTACCCGAAAGCTGGTTGTCCGTCCGGAGGACGAAGCAGAGTACCAATTTGAGGTGCACGGGTACAAGAATTGAGCTATATACTCCTGGCAGAGCATCTCCATTAAATCGCCATCCTCAAGAAATGTTCAATTCTTTAGGGGATGTAACCTATTGAATTGCCTGTAAAGGTCTGGATTGAAGGCAGCCCTGGATTCCTATCTGTTGCTATTTGATAAGATTCCGCCGAATGGGTTGTTCAGGCCAGCGTGCCGGCTCGCTCCCCGCTGGCAAAGGGCCACCGGACCTTTGTCGGGCGCTCGGCCGGGTTCGATAATAGTGCAGCAGGGGGCACGTAAAGCCATCTACTCTTTAGGTGGCTTTTCTTTTTCGGGCCGGTCTTATTCCTTTCCCAGGACCTCCTTTAAGAACCGCTTCAGATCCATAATTGCGGCCATGGATTCAGGAGCGCTGGTTGCTACACCGTAATCGGCATGAGAGTATCCTTCCAGGAGGACCAGCTCAGTGGGAACCCCCTTATCGTTGAGCGCCCTTTGCATCCGGGCGGTGTTGCTCAGAAACATGTCGCGCGTGCCGGTGAGGAGAAAGGTAGGGGGGAAGCCGGAAACATCTCCGTAAACCGGGGATAAATAGGGGTCTTTGAGGTCTTTTCCATTCGCGTACAGCAGCGCGCTTTGCTCTAGGAATCCTTCATAAGACACTAATATGCGGTCGATCCCTTCCATGATATAATAACTATCCCCCGTCTTGGTAAGGTCCGACCATGGGGTCCCCGCAAAGAGGGCTTTGGGAAGGCTAATGTTCTC
>DATIPV010000331.1:0-4652 GCA_035471525.1 Robiginitalea sp. | reverse complement strand
CGAAGCCCGAGGGCCTGAACGCTTTTGTACGGCTCGTAGAAGAGGGTGCCGATGGGAGAGCCCATACCGGCGTCTTCTTTGACCAGCAGGAACCCGTTGTCGAGCATGTCGGCCCCGCTCATCAGGTATACCGCCTTGGTGTAGTCGTAATTATTGGCGTATTTCTGGTGATCGATCAGATATCGGAATTGGAAAAACGCCTCGAAAAGCTGCCCGAAGTCGTAGCCTTCAGGCACGAAGAGCTTGGAAACACTGCGGCATCCCATGCCGAAATACCGGAACACATCTTCGGCCAGCCCGAGCAGGTCGGCCCCGGATTCCCTCCCGGTCAGGATTGCCACGGTATTCCGGTTTTTTCGAATAATGTGAGGCCTGGACGAAAAATAGTATTCGAAGTACCGGCTGGTGTTGTTGCTTCCTGTCGCAATCACTGCGTCAAAGCCTGCCAGGGTCCCCTCCGCAAAACGGATGCGGTCAGAGAGGGAAGGTTCCAGTTCCATGAGCCGGTCTGCCAGGCAGGGCAGAAGCAGGCGGTCGTTGGAGGGGCATTTAATCAGGGCGCGGTTCCCGGTAATAAGCACGCTGAGGAAATCGTGGAAACCTACCAAGGGGATGTTTCCCGCCAGGATCAGCGCTACTGTAAGCTGCCTGGGCCCGCCTGCGGGATAGTCCTTTAACCAGTCGGCCAGGGCGCGTTCGCTGAGCAGATTGGCCCATTGGCTAAAGGCGTGCACGACCTGTTCGCGCGTATACCAGGCATTTTGCTCATAGACCCGGCGAAGCAGGTCTTCCCATTCAGACAAGGCTGCCGGGGCCAGGGTGGTTTGGTTCCCGCCTGCACCCAGGCCCTCCGCCACGGCCCGGAGCGTATCGCCGAGCCGGGAAAAAGCTTTTATGAGCTGGGGGGGTTGCGCCATATTATTTGCCTGCAAGGGGTTTAGCCATTACATTTGCGCAAAAATAGAACGTCCGGGGTCGCGACACAACCGAACCGGGAAGTTTCTGACACAAAAAAGGAAAGAGCTATGGCCATCATCATTACCGACGAGTGTATCAATTGCGGGGCTTGCGAGCCTGAATGCCCCAACAATGCCATTTACGAAGGGGCCGATGAATGGCGCTACAGCGACGGGACTTCGCTCAGCGGAGATGTGGTGCTGACCGACGGTCGCCGCATAAATGCCGATTCGGTACAGGAGCCGGTAAGCGATGAATACTACTACATCGTCCCCGATAAGTGCACCGAGTGCAAGGGCTTTCACGAAGAACCGCAATGTGCCGCCGTATGCCCGGTAGATTGTTGCGTGCCCGACGGGGACCACGTGGAAAGCGAGGAGCAATTGCTCGCCAAGCAGCGCTTCATGCACCCCGAGGATTGAATCAGTCGCCGCTTACCCGGAATTTTTTCATGGCCTCCAGGGGTTCTATAACCTGTGTGTCCTGCCAAATGGTGGGCTCGTATTGATCCAGCTTTACCAGACGCACTTTTTTGGGCTGGGCTGCGGCATCCAGGCCCGAAGCTTCCAGGGCGTTCAGAGGCCTCCACAAAGCCGATTCCATCTGGCGCACCCCTCCTTCCATCAGAAAGTCGAACCGTACCTTTTTCCGCAGGGGGCTGTTTTCAATAAATTTCAAGCTTCGATGTAAATAAATGTAGTTACCATATTCTTTTTGAATGAAATAGGGTAAATATATATTTTGTTCGTTACGTCTGAAAATGACCGTGCCGCGGCTCATGTTTTCCTCGAACCGGATCCCCAGCAACAGCTTCAGATTCACCTTTTCGCCATTGCGGCCGCGTGCGTAGCGGTAATCGGCTTTCAAAACGGCGAACGTGGTGGCGTCTACATAGAGCGTTCCGGTGTATTTGGCTTTGTGGCGGTCGGGTTCAAAGCCGATGGCATACACATAGCTTCCGTCGAAATAGGTAGCCTTCAAAAAGGTGTACCCGTACATATCGGGGTCCAGGAAATCCCTGAGCTGCGTTTGCTCCCTCCAGCTGGCCATGGCGGCCAGTCCCCGGGCCTTTTCCTTCAGATACGAAAGGTTTGTACTGTCTGGGCTTTCGGTGTCGTCGAAATCCATGGCAGGCGAAATGCTGTCCTCAATCTTGAAGATCCCCGTCTTAACCTTATAGGTTCGGGTGCTGTCGAGATGGGATAGCACAATGCGCTTGGCCCGCTCCTGGATGTTTTCCATGGAAAAACCCTTGTTGTGGTCTACGAGTTCCGTCGCCCGATCGACCCGAAGGACCGCGGCAGAATCGCTGAGATCTTTGAAGGCACCACTGAAATCGAGGAATTTACGCGCATTGCTCTTTACGATGTCGTTGCCCAGCTTCCGCAAACGGGCATCGGCCTCCTGCAGTGCGGCGCGGTTCAGGTCGGAAGCTTTTTCCACCTCCAGGTCGAGGCGATCGAACTGCATGTGCTCCGATTCCCGGTAGAAAAGTTGGTAGGCCATTCCCTGCTGCGGGTAATTGGCCATGATATTCTGCCTGACGAGCCTGATAATTTCATCGGCCGTCGGGATACGGTTGCTCAGCTGCACCTCGTTGAGCTGGATGGCCGCAGGCTCCATAAGGAGCTTATCGCCTGTCGCCAGGAATTGAGTGCGGTCGAGCTCCAGGGTACGGTACCCCATACAGGAAATACGCAGGCCCCCGGGCCCTATCACCCCGGGGTCCAGGCTGAAATATCCCTCGTCGTTGCTGATAGTGCCGTTCTGCGGCCCCGTAATGATGCTTGCAAACGGGATCGGTTCGGAGGTTTGTGCGTCGAGCAGGTGGCGGGTAAGCTGCTGGCCGTTTACGGCATTGCCGGTACAGGCCAGGAGTACCATGCAGAAAAGGCGCTCCCTGAATAAAACGATCATAAGGTGGTATTTGCCCTTACAAGACGAAAGACAGGGCCATTTGTTACATCCGGCCTATCCGTCCCCCCGGGGCGCACCTGAATAAAAAAGGGCCCCGGAGGGCCCTAAATAACAGGGCTTGTTCCCGTCTTACAGCCTGAAATTCAAACGGCTGTAAACAAAGGTGCCCCCAAATCCCATCTGCACGGCGTCGAAGTATCCACCGGCTTCGGTCCAATCGTCTTGCTGGTCCGGATACACGTTAAACAGGTTGTTGGCCCCAACCTGCAACTTTACCCCCTGGTAAAGCTGGAACCCCAGCACCAGGTCTGTAACCAGTTTCGGGTCGTACACATCCGAGGCGGCGATTACCTGGTTCGCAAATCCTCCATAGTCGGCAGGGTCTTCGAACATTTGAAAATCGAGCAGCGTAATTTTGCTGAATCGTGTAAAAGCCAGGCCGGCATCAAACCAGTCCAGTTTGTAGTTCAGATTGAGCGCAAGTTTGCTGGCAGGGGCCGAAGCCAGCAGAAAGGCCTTATCGCGCTCGCCAAAGAATATTTCCTCTTCCAGGGAGCCGTTTTTCACATCCGTTATCTCCATGTCGTTCAGGTTCCCCGTGAGCGTGGCGGTAAGGCTTCCGTTGTCCAGGTTGTGCTTATAGGAAAAGACCAGGTCGAGTCCGAGGGTACGGGTGTCGGCCCCATTGGCGAAAAACTGGGCGGCCTCCACATTCGGGATTTGCGGGGCATCGAAGTTTCCGGTAAGCACGATGCGGTCTTTCACATTGATGTAGTACCCGTCTACCGTGGCGTTGAAATTCCCGACGGAAGCCGTAAAGCCCAGGCCGGCGTTGAGGGCTTTCTCCTCGCTGAGCTGCTCAATGCCAAAGGAAGCCGTAACCGGGCTGTTGTTGGGTGAAAGCAGCGACTCCAGGGCCACGCCCCCCACAAAGTTTGTAAACCGGAGGTTGTAGTAGATCTGGGCGAGCGACGGGGCCCGGAATCCGGAACTGACAGATCCGCGCACGTTAAAGTTCTCGGAGGCCTTCAGGCGGGCCGCGAGTTTTCCGTTGAGGGTGCTTCCAAAGTCACTGTAGTCTTCGAAGCGGACTGCGGCACTCAGCAGGAAGTTATCCGACAGGTCGAATTCCCCGTCGGCGTAGAGCGACAGGTTGCTCCGGCCCCGGTCTACCTCATTGGCCGGGCTGTAACCCGGAAAGCCCTGGGACCCGCCGGGCCTTGGATCGCCGGAATCGGGATCGACAGGTTGCTGCTGCTCTGCCGGGTTGGTGATCAGCAGGCCGTCCACGTCGTAGGTACCCCACGAGCCTTCTTCCCCGGCGAAAATCTCGAATTTCTCGGTACGGTATTCGGCGCCGAAGGCCAGGTTCATGCCATGGAGCACATCCCCGAAATATTTGGAGAAATCGACATTCAGCGTATTCTGGCTCAGGCTGTGGCCCCCGGCGTCGAAATCGGTGGGAGAAACCTCTTCCAGGGAGGCATTCAGGGTTCCCTTGATATAATAGTGGAACAGGTTCTTTCCATAGGTATTGCTGATATCTACCTTCCAATCGCTGGGCAGGGAGGTCCGAAAGCCGGCAGATATGGAATTGTCGGTGATATTGGAGGTAATGCGGGGCGTGAAGCCATCCGGGTATATGGACGGGATTACGCGTGCCCCTCCGTTTCGCGTAAAGGCATAGGCGTCTGTATCGCGGTAGTTCCGGCCGCCAAAGACGTAGAACTCCGTTTGCTCGTCGATGGGCACCAGGGCATTGACCATAAAATTAAACC
>DATIPV010000330.1:0-3430 GCA_035471525.1 Robiginitalea sp. | reverse complement strand
ATCACCCATAGACCGAACACGAGCAGGAGTATGGCAGTGATCAGGTTCGGCAAAAAATCATAGAACCAGGTAATGGCTTCTTCGATGTGTCGTTTGTAATTTCCGATTTGGTCCATTGTGCTTATGTCTGGATTGCGATTACGATTTGCAAATATAGTATCTCAGGCCGTGTATCCGGCTTTGGGCTGGAGCCCGGGTCACATTTTCAGTTGTTCGCGCAATTCGGCCAGGGCAGCACCCGGGTCGTCCAGGGGCTCCTGGCATTGGCCCAGGGTGCATACAAAGATCCTGGCTGTTTCGGGCCGATGCCGGCCCAGGAACAGGGGCAGCCCGGATGCTTCCTCGCTGGCTGCCAGCAGGCAGTGCGGCAGGTACTGCCTCCCCAGCTGCCCGGCCAGCGCTTCGGCTCCCGTGCCGCACAGCGCCACTTCCAGGAAAGGCCGGTCGTGCCAGAGGGCCAGTTGCAGCCAGTTGCTGTACTGCCCGCTGTAACGCGCCGCCGATTCTGACACGGCCCCGAGCATGCTCCGGGAACGCTCCACCCAGTGGTTGTCGGCGTAGAAAAGCCCGAGAAGGAAGAGATTCTTGGCCATGACCGAATTGGAAGCGGGGATAACATTGTCTGCCGTCTCCAGGGTCCGGCGTATCAGGGGCTGGTCTGAGCGGGCCTTGAAATAGAGCAGGGCCTGCCCGGGCTCGGAAAAGTCTTCCAGCACCTGCGTGCAGAGCTCGCGCGCCTTCTCCATCCAGGCGGTATCCCAGCTTATCCCGTAGAGTTTTATGTACCCCTCGATCAGGGCCGCATAGTCTTCCAGGAAGCCCGCATTTTCGCGCTTCGCAGGCCCGAAAGTGTGCGGCAGCCTGCCGTCTGGTCGCCTGAGCCGGGTGGCTGCCCAGCGGCCCAGTGCAAGGGCTGCCGTACGGGCCTCTTCCAGCCCGCAATACCGGTAGGCATCGGACAGGCCCGAAAGGAGCAGGCCGTTCCAGGAGGTGATTATCTTGTTGTCGAGCCGGGGGCGCGGCCGGGTATTGCGCGCCTCCAGCAGCCGGCGGCGGCATTTTTGCAGACGTTTCCCGACCCAATCGGCATCCAGCTTAAGCCGCGCGGCCAGTTCTGCCTCGCTTTCCCGCCTCAGCAGCACGTACTTTCCCTCCTCCCAATGGCCCTGGGCATTGATGTTGTAAGCTTCCCTGAACAGGTCGAAATCCGCCCCGAGGCGCTTGCGGAGCTCCGCCCCGCTCCAGGCGTAGAAAGCCCCTTCCACCAGGCGGTCGTCTTCCAGGCTGTCGGCGTCGAGGGAGGCGTGGTAGCCGCCATCCTCAGCAGCGAGCTCCGACTGTACGAAGCGGAGGCATCCCTCCACAGTTTCCCGGAACAACGGGTTCCCGTAACAGGCGTAGCCCTGGGCATACAGGCCCATAAGCTGGGCGTTGTCGTACAGCATTTTCTCAAAATGGGGGACGTGCCACCGGGCATCCACCGAATAGCGGGAAAAGCCCCCGCCCAGGGCGTCGTACAGCCCCCCAAAGGCCATGGCCCGCAGGCTTCGGCTCACGTGCTCCCGCACTGCGTCGTCCTGCTTTGCTTCCCCCCAGTGCATGAGCAATTGCAGGCTTACGGGCATCATGAATTTGGGTGCCCCGCGCATGCCCCCGTATTCCAAATCGAAGCGGGGTTTCCAGGATTCGATCCAGCTCCCAACCTGGGCTGCGCTCACCCCGGCGTCCCCGCCTTCCGGGATGTTGATGCGGCTCAGGGCCGTGGTGAGATCGGCCGCGTACTGCCGCACGCGCTGCGGGTCTTCCCGGTACAGGGCAGCGAGCTGCTGCAGGGCCTGCATCCACTGCTTTTTAGGCACGTAGGTGGCTCCCCAGAAGGGTTTTCCATCGGGCAGGGCCACCACGTTCAGCGGCCAGCCGCCCGACCCGGTCATGATCTGCAGGGCGTCCATGTAAACAAGGTCTACGTCGGGCCGCTCTTCCCGGTCTACCTTTACCGGCACAAAGAGAGTATTCATGACTTCCGCCACCTCCGGGTCTTCGAAGCATTCGTGCTCCATAACGTGGCACCAGTGGCAGGCGGCGTACCCGATACTGATAAGCAGGGGTTTATTTTCTTTGCGGGCCCGGGCCAGAACCTCCTCATTCCAGGCCTCCCATTGCACCGGGTTGTAGGCGTGCTGCAGCAGGTACGGGCTGGTCTCTCGGATAAGGGCGTTCGGGCTTTTCTCTTTCATGGGCGCGGTTGCTCGGTTGCCGGGCAGGAGGCCGGTCTGCCAAAGGTACTGGGAATGTTCGGAAACTCCCGGTCTGTAGAGGGCAATTCGTGCCCTGCCCCCGGTCGCCTGAAGACGGGCGCCTCAAATCCCCATGGCCTTTTGGAGTTGCTCAGCCGTTTACGGCCACCACTTCAGACACCTTGTCTCCCATCATGTTCTGCAGCATGGTCTGTATACCGTTCTTAAGGGTATAGGTGGAGGAGGGGCAGCCGCTGCAGGCTCCCTGCAGCACTACGTGTACGGTGCGGCTTTCGGGTTCATACGACTGGAAGATGATATTGCCCCCGTCGCTGGCCACGGCCGGCTTAACGTATTCATCCAGGATATCCGAGATCTGTCGCGAGGTGGGGTCGAGCCCTTCGGCCTGCCTGCCGGCTTGCTCGGGCGCCAGGCTTTCCTGCAGGGCTTCCGGGCTCAGCACCGCGCCGCCCCCGGCCAGGTATTCGCGGATGAACTCGCGCAGCTGCATGCTTACCTGATCCCACTCCGCAACCTCGAACTTCGTAACCGAGATGTAGTTGAGGTCCATAAAGACCTCCCTGACGAAGGGGAATTCGAACAGCTTCTGTGCCAGAGGCGACAGGCGGGCTTCATCTATGTCCTTGAATTCGAATACCCCGGGCACCAGTTTTTTATTGGCGACGAATTTCATGACTGCCGGGTTGGGCGTAATCTCCCCGTAGACGGTAACGGCCACCCGGGCCGCAAGCTCCTGTTCGGCCACCACGGCCTGGCCCGCATTCAGGTATTCTACCAGCTGCTGGGCCACCGAATCCTGTACATCGGCCCACGCCACGATATCGAAGCGCTCCAGGGCCACGAAGTTCCCGGAAATGTAGACCGTCTTGATAAAGGGCAGGTAAAACAACTGCCGCGCCAGGGGTGAACTGGCCGCTTCGTCTATATTGCGGTATTCGTAATTGCCCAGCTGCACTAAGGGCCGGTTGGCCTCGAACTTCAGAACGGCCGGATTATTGGTTTCGCGCAGCGTGATTACGTACTCTTCCATGTTCCCGTATTTTCGGGCAAAAATAGGGGTTTTAGGACGATCGCCGCATATAATAATGTCTGTTTTCTTCCGTTATACTCTATATTTAACGGCAGAACAAATGCTGCCCCTTTCCGGATTCATGAAACGATTCCTGTTCTGC
>DATIPV010000329.1:0-6432 GCA_035471525.1 Robiginitalea sp. | reverse complement strand
CAGGGTAAGCTGCCGGCCGTACTGGGTGCAGAAGTCATTGAAGCGTCCGCCCAGTTTTTCGCCCAGTTCCTCCACATTGGTCTGGATGTCGTTTTTCTTGTAGGGCACCTTGAACCCGCTGCCGAAATCGACGAATTCCAGGTCTTTAAAATGCAGGGCGGTATCGAAGAGGATCTCGCTGGCGTACAGGAATACATCTATGTCGAGGATATCGCTCCCGGTGTGCATGTGGATCCCGTTGACCTTCATTCGGGTGAGTTCCACGATACGCAGCAGATGTGGGATCTGGTGGATGCTGATCCCGAATTTGGAATCGATGTGCCCCACAGAAATATTGGTATTCCCGCCGGCCATCACATGGGGGTTAATGCGGATGCAGACCGGGATATCGGGGTGCTTACTGCCGAACTGCTCCAGTATCGACAGGTTGTCTATGTTGATCTGGACTCCCAGGCTGGCCGCTTCCTCAATTTCCTCCAGCGAGACCCCGTTGGGGGTGTAGATGATGTCTTCGGGTTCAAAGCCCGCCATCAGCCCCAGCTGCACCTCCTGGATCGATACGGTATCCAGTCCGGCTCCCAGGCGGTTCATGAGCCGCAGTATGGCCAGGTTCGAAAGGGCTTTGGCCGCGTAGTGGAGCTTTACCCGGGGCACGGCCCCGAAGGCACCGGTGAGCCGGTTATACTGAGACCGGATTTTGCCGGCGTCGTAGACGTACACGGGTGCCCCGTAAGTTTCGGCAATCCGCAGCAGATCCTTAGGTTCCATGGATTTGTGAATTTCGGCAAAGCTAAATTACTTTCCCATTTCACCCAAAAGAAATCCGGTACCATTTTAAATATTAAACAAAAAGTTATAAATAAAACAATACTGTCACCATCCCGGATTTGAAGTTCTGCCCGGGCCTTTGTAGTTTTAAGGAAAGAATAAGCCGTGAGAATTCCCCTTTTTCCCTTGCAGACCGTTTTTTTCCCCGGTGAGACCGTCCCCCTGCACGTCTTTGAAGATCGCTACAAGCAGCTGATCGCAGACTGCCGGGCCGAGGCGCAGACCTTTGGCATCCCGGTCTACATCGGCCAGACCCTGGATTACGGCACCGAGGTGCAGCTTCGGGAAGTGGTCAATACCTATGCCGACGGTTCCATGGACGTGCTCTGCGTGGCGCGGCAGGTCTTCGAACTGGTAACATTCGAGCCCGTTCTGGACGACCGTCTCTATCCGGGCGGGGAGGTCCGCTTCCTGGACTCCATCAACGAGGCCCCTGCTGAACTCACCGAGGCAGTGCTGGAAGCCTGCCGGAAGTTGTACGGGCTGATGGATGTGCCATTCGGGCCCATCAGGCGCGAGGTATTCAACAGCTTTACCCTGGCCCACAAGATGGGCCTGTCGATGCAGCAGGAATACAGCCTGCTCCAGATCCCCGACGAAACCAGCCGCCTGCGGTTTATTTTGCGCCACCTGGAAGACACCTCCCGGGTACTGGAAGAACTCAACCGGACCCGCGAACGCATCGAGATGAACGGGCACTTCCGGAATTTTGACCCGCTCGATTTCCAGGATTTCAAGCTGCAGTAAACCCCGGCGGGATTCCATTAGGGGAAATCGGCCCCGTTTCCTATTTTTGCAACCAACTTCAGAAGTAACCAACATGAATTTACACGAATACCAAGGAAAGGAAATCCTGGCGAGTTTCGGAGTCCGCGTGCAGCGGGGCATCGTGGCCCACAATGCCAGGGAAGCGGTAGATGCGGCCAAGCAGCTCACCCAGGAAACCGGCACCGGCTGGCATGTGATCAAGGCCCAGATTCACGCGGGCGGCCGCGGGAAAGGCGGCGGGGTAAAGCTGGCCAAAAACCTGCAGGAGGTCGAAAAGATCGCCGGGCAGATTATCGGGATGAACCTGGTGACGCCCCAGACGCCTCCCGGGGGAAAGAAGGTGCACCAGGTACTGGTGGCGGAGGATGTCTACTACCCGGGGCCTGGCGAGACCAGCGAATTCTACATGTCGGTGCTTCTGAACCGCGCCCGCGCCCGGGTGATGCTCATGTACTCAACCGAGGGGGGAATGGATATCGAGGCGGTGGCCGAAAAGACCCCGCACCTGATATTCACCGAGGAGATCGATCCGGCGGTGGGCCTGTTGCCCTTCCAGGCGCGCAAGATTGCCTTTAACCTGGGGCTTTCGGGCACGGCCTTCAAGGAAATGACCAAATTCGTTGGGTCTCTTTACAAGGCCTATGAACAAAGCGATGCCAGCCTGTTCGAGATCAACCCCGTCCTGAAGACTTCCGACGATAAAATACTGGCGGTGGACGCCAAGGTCACCCTCGACGACAACGCCCTGTTCCGCCATCTCAAATACGCCGAAATGAGGGACTTGCGCGAGGAAAATGCCATTGAAGTGGAGGCCCGGGCCGTCGGGCTCAACTACGTGGACCTCGACGGCAACGTCGGGTGCATGGTAAATGGGGCCGGGCTTGCCATGGCCACCATGGACCTCATCAAAATGGCCGGGGGAGAACCCGCCAACTTCCTGGATGTAGGGGGTACGGCAGATGCCAAGCGGGTGGAAGAGGCATTCCGGATCATCCTCAGGGACCCGAATGTAAAGGCCATCCTGATCAATATCTTCGGAGGGATCGTCCGGTGCGACCGCGTGGCCCAGGGCGTGGTGGACGCCTACAAGAACATGGGCGACGCCATTCAGGTTCCGATCATCGTCCGCTTGCAGGGCACCAATGCCGAGCTGGCCAAGGAGATACTCGACAATTCCGGACTGGCTGTTCACTCGGCGGTTCAATTCAAGGAGGCCGCCGACAAGGTTAAGGCCGTATTGTCTTAAACCCAGATAAACCCATCCACTGAATTTCGTAAGGGCTATGCCGGAAGGGCATAGCCCTTTTTTAATCGGCTGCCCGCCCGTTTCATCTTTTCGTGCGCGGAGGGGCGGTCTTATTTTCCATTTCGCATTGGCTGTGGCTTCTGCGGGAGAGGTGTTCCGTATTATATAAGTCCCTTAAAATGTTGTTAAAACTACAGACGCCTGTAACATTGGATCTCAGGGGTCGTCTTTTAAGGCAAGTAGTATTCATCAATCATCAATCATCAAAACAAACAAAGTCATGAAAAAATGGAGTGTATTACCCGTAGCAGCCGCCTTGCTTTTCTCAGCCTCTGCACTGGCAACCGAGGGCGAAACCAAAGCCGATAAGGAAGCCCCGAAATCCAAGATTTGCACCGAGATCAAGTCGCTGTTGAAAGACAACAACATTGTTTTGAACGAACAAGGCGAACTGGACGCCTGGGTTCGCTTCACCGTAAACGAGGAACGTGAGATGGTGGTGCTTACCGTTCGCACGGAAAACGATGCTGTAGAGCGCTTTGTAAAGGCCAAGCTCAACTACCAATCGGTAGGGGACACTAACTTGCAGCCCGGAGAAACCTACGATATTCCGATCCGCTTTAAAAGTTAGCCGTCGCATCGAACCGGAACTCCGATCCGAAGCCCCCGAAGGTTTAGAACCTCCCGGGGGCTTCGGGCTTTTAATCGGGTATTTATACGAAAGCGGCGATTTTTGAGTTGTAGTAAGGGGCCCTCCCAAACCATACTCCTATGAGCACCTACCGGGAAAAATTGAGCATCCTTTCAGAAATGATCGCCTTTGCGAGGGCAGACCAGGCCATCAAGGACTCTGAATTCTTCTTTTTGCTCGGCGTTTCCGAACTACTGGGCGTAGACCGGCAAGATTTCGAAGACCTGCTGGAAGCCGAAGCAGAACACGTTTTGCCCGAGTCGGAGGCCGAGCGCATCCTGCAGTTCCACCGCCTGGTGCTCTTGATGAACATCGATCGCAACCGGCATCCGGAGGAAATACGAAGGCTGCACAATATCGGCCTGGCCATGGGGCTGTCCCTGAATGCCATAGACCAGGTGTTGGTGGTGATGCACCAGTATCCCGATAAGATCGTCCCGCCCGATGTGCTGATCGGCATTTTCAAGGCCCACTACAATTAAAGATCTGCTCCGGAACCCATTTTTTTTGGCGGGTTCCCGTTCCTTTTCCCCTGGCATTTAGCGCCATATTGGCACAAATCGGCTCCTTTTTAGCGACAGATCGTCAGGGATTTGGCCGCGGTACACCCTTTGCTATGGTATGGGTGAGAATGTAAAACCCAAAAAATTTAAATACTATGAGTTTGATTCGCAGACATACCGGAATGTTCCCAACTTTGTGGAACGATGTTCTGACCCCCGACTGGTTCGGCGGTGTAGATCGTTACAACCCTACCTTACCGGCTGTCAATATCCGGGAAGGCGAAAAAGCATTTGTCCTGGAACTGGCTGTTCCCGGGCAGAAGAAGGAAGATTTCAACATTGTAGTGGACGAGAACGTGCTCACCATCTCCATGGAGCGCAAGGACGAGCACGAGGAAAGCGACCAGGGATACACCCGCAGGGAATTCAAATACGCCAGTTTCAAACGGGCATTTACCCTGCCGGAAACCGTAAACGAAGATGCCATTGAGGCAAACTACGAGCAAGGTATTCTCCGCTTCTCCCTGCCGAAGAAAAAAGAAGCCCTTCCCAAGCCCAAGCGGCTTATCGAGATCGGGAAGTAATAAATTTATGGTTGGCCCACCTAACGGGCCTCATAATGGTTGGTTTGTTTAGTTGGTTAGTTAGGGAAGCGCCCCGGGAATCCGGGGCGCTTTTTTTATGTTCAGGGCGGGGCGGGCTCACACTTTTTCCTGGAGCATCCTTATCTCGTCGCGCAGTCGGGCCGCTTCCATAAAATCGAGCTCCCTGGCCGCCTGTTCCATGGCCTTCCGCTTTTGCCGGATCAGGTCTTCTTTCTGGGCCCCCGTCAGGTAAGCCGGGTCGGGTTCCCGGGCTTCCCGTGCCTTCTTCTCAAAGTGGAAGGTGGAGACCGAGTTTTTGGCCAGTACGTTGTCCAGGCCTTTTTTCAGCGCCGTGGGGGTGATGCCCTTTTCCAGGTTGTAGGCCTGCTGCTTTTCCCGTCGGTAATTGGTCTCGTCTATGGTCTTCTGCATGCTGTCCGTAATGGTGTCTGCATACATGATGGCCTTGCCCCGCAGGTGACGGGCCGCCCGGCCCACAGTCTGGGTCAGGGAGCGGTTGCTGCGCAGGAAGCCCTCCTTGTCGGCATCGATGATGGCCACCAGAGATACCTCCGGCAGGTCGAGGCCTTCCCGTAGCAGGTTTACTCCCACCAGGACGTCGAAAATGCCCTTGCGCAGGTCCTGCATGATCTCCACCCGTTCCAGGGTGTCCACGTCGCTGTGGATATAGCGGCACCGCACGTCGATGCGGGTGAGGTATTTGGTAAGCTCCTCGGCCATCCGTTTGGTCAGGGTGGTTACCAGGGTACGCTCGTCTCGCTGCACCCGCTGCTGGATTTCCTCGACCAGGTCGTCTATCTGGTTCTTGCTGGGGCGCACCTCGATTTCCGGGTCGAGCAGCCCGGTCGGACGGATAACCTGCTCCACATAGACCCCGCCGCTTTTCTGCAGCTCGTAGTCGGCCGGGGTGGCACTCACATAGATCACCTGGTTTTGCAGCGCTTCGAATTCCTCGAATTTCAGGGGGCGGTTGTCCAGGGCCGCCGGCAGGCGGAAACCGTAATCCACCAGGTTTTCCTTTCGGGAGCGGTCGCCCCCGTACATGGCATGCACCTGCGGGATGGTCACATGGCTCTCGTCCACCACCATCAGGAAGTCGTCCGGGAAGTAATCCAGCAGGCAGAAGGGCCGCGTGCCGGGCTCCCGCCCGTCCAGGTAACGCGAATAATTCTCGATGCCCGAGCAATAGCCGAGCTCGCGGATCATCTCCAGGTCAAAATTCGTGCGCTCTTCCAGGCGTTTGGCTTCCAGGGGCTTCCCGATTTCCTTGAAATAGGCGATCTGGCGGGTGAGATCGTCCTGTATCTGGTAGATGGCCTGCTGCAGGATGTCGGGGGAGGTCACGAACATGTTGGCCGGGTAGATGTGCAGGGTGTCGTAGGCCTGCAGCACGGTGTTGTTGTAGGGGTCAAAGGCTTCGATCTCCTCGATCTCGTCCCCGAAGAAGTGGATGCGGAAAGCATGGTCGGCGTATCCCGGGAACACGTCCACCACATCGCCCTTCACCCGGAAATTCCCGTTGCGGAAATCGGCAGTGGTACGGGCGTAGAGGCTCTGAACCAGCATGTGCAGGAGTTTGGTGCGCGACAGCACCTGGTCTTTGTGCAGGCGGATCACATTCTTCTTGAATTCGATCGGGTTGCCGATGCCGTACAGGCAGGAGACCGAGGCGACCACCAGTACGTCGCGCCGGCCCGAAAGCAGGGAGGAGGTGGCGCTCAGCCGCAACTTCTCGATATCTTCGTTAATGGAGAGGTCTTTCTCGATATACAGGCCGCTGCTCGGGATATA
>DATIPV010000328.1:0-2030 GCA_035471525.1 Robiginitalea sp. | reverse complement strand
TGCTGGGGGGCTGCAGGGTCCGGGGGTAACTTGAAACCAGGGGTTAGGGGATGCTTCCCCGGGGGAACTTCATAAAAACAAAGGGATTCTGCCAGGAACCTGCAGGTCGTGAGTGTACATTGAATGCGGGCGGGGGCGGGGTATCCCCAAACCTGTTAACGCTTGGCATCGCCCTGTTACCGCCCGAGGCCGACCTGCCGCCCCGAAACGGGTCTAGCGTTTCAGCGTAAAATGCGCCCGCACCAGGTTGGCCACCACTACCCCCTGCTCGTCTCGGCTGTACTCCAGGCGGAACCAATAGTCCGAAGAGGGCATGGGGCGCCCGTTGAAGGTCCCGTCCCAGCCCAGGCTGGTTTCGTCGATCTGCTTCAGCAGCTTCCCGTACCGGTCAAAGATGAATACCACCGGGTCTGTGAGGGTTTCGATGCCCAGAATGTGCCAGGTTTCGTGCAGGCCGTCGCCGTTGGGCGTAAAGAACTTGGGATATCCCACCACCAAAAAGGGGATGGGCTCCGTAGCGCCGCAACCGTTCGTGTCGTTGATCACCACCGTGTTGATGCCGGGTGGCACGTTGCGGAACACCGGGTCTTCCTGGAATGCGCCCCCGTTGATGGCGTATTCGTAGTCGCCGTTGCCCTGCACGAAGATCTGGATGTTGTTGCTGTCAGACAGGTCTTCGAGGATATCGACCCGGTCCAGGACCGGTTCGCCGTAAAAGGTAATAAGGATATCGTCGGTTATAATAGTGCCCGTATTGGTCAGGATTTCAACAAAATAACGGCCCGAATTCGGGCTGGAGACCACCAACTCCTCTCCAAAAATTCCGGTACCCGGCAGGGTGGCGTCGATGACCCCATCGTCGTCGTAATCGACGGTCCAGACCACCGAGGCAATGTCGGGGCCTGCCGGGGAATTCAAAGCGGTCAGGGTAATGTCGGGGTCGCCCTCGCAGGCCGTTATATCGAGCCCCAGGAATTCATCGCGCAACGTACAGTCCAGGGCGGTTTGCTGGTTCTGGTTTACGGAATTGCCCGTAAAAGTGAGCGAAAAAGGCTCCGGGTCCCCGTCAAAGTTGGTGTTGTAGTTGTTGATCAGCAGGTAGTACAGCTCGCCGGGTTGCACGTCAAGCCACTCATCGTAGGTGTTTTGGTTGCCGGTCAGGGCAGGCTCCCCGCTTTGCCCGTTCTCCGGGTTTACCCCGACGCCGGTAAAATCGGTATCGTTTACCTCATAATTGCAGCGAATGGGTTGGGCCGTGCCATTTGAAATGTCAGCGCAGTCCGCATCGGGTCCGTACAGGGCGAAATCCCATTCGGCCGTAATGGTGCCTGTGGCACCCGGAAGCGCCTGAATATCGAAACCAATGGTTCCACCGGTACCGGCCCGGAACACGAACCAGGAGGTGTTATGCTCGATATTGGCCGAGGCATTACTCCCCTTCTCCAGACAGCCCGATTGCCGGATCACATCCGGATCGAAGTCGTCAATGTCGCCGCTGCCGTCATTGAAGGTAAAGTACGTGGAATCGGCACATACCGGGATGGCGCTGCGGCAGTCTGGCGAATTGGGTGCAGTCTGGGCCAGGAGGCAGGGGCTGAACAACAGCAGCCCACCCAGCCAAAGCAGGTAGCTTCTCATAGCAAACGGGGCGCGAATTAACGTATAGTATAACTCGGATGGCCCTGATTTAGTATGCCTTTGCCCGAGTTTTTGCCCTTTTATCGACCAACGGGATACCGGTTGTGTCCGGTCAGCGTTTCAGGGCAAAATGGGTGCTCAGATATCGGGCTTCCACCCGCTCGCCCTGCGGGCTCAGGTAGGTAAGGCGAAACCAGTAATCGGTTAGCGGGAGGGGTCTCCCGTTGAAGGTTCCGTCCCATCCCGGACTGGATTGGTCCAATTGCTTCAGCAGCTTGCCATAGCGGTCAAAGATGAAGATTTGGGGGTCGTTGAGCTGCTCGATCCCCTCGATCTGCCAGGTGTCGTTTACCCCGTCCCCATTGGGGGTAAAATAAGGGGGGTACCCCACC
>DATIPV010000327.1:0-4225 GCA_035471525.1 Robiginitalea sp. | reverse complement strand
GAGCTTCTTCAGCGAATAATCCCCTCGTTGTCCAGCTGGTTCATCAGGCTTTTCACATAGTCATCCACCGTATCCCGGATGCTGATCGGGTCGGTGATATCGAAGGATCCCACCCATACCAACTTGTTTTGCGCATCCCCGCCGAGCTCGTAGACCACCGTTTCCACATGGAAGACCTGGTACTCCCTAATCGCCTGGGGTACGTAATAGATATCCTGATATCGGTAATAGTAGCGCCCGAACCGGCCGTAATAGTCGTAGGTATAACCAGTTCCGGAAACGTGCTGATGGTGTTGCTCCACCCCTTTGACCGAGGTAATCATCACAGCGTCATACCCGCGGTCGGAGAGGTCCACGGCCATCTGGTCCAGTTCAGCCTCGTCGAGGCGCCCCTGGGCAAAGCCCGTTTCGAGAGCTCCGTAGGCTTCCTGCGCCTGAACAGATCGGTCCCGCAAAGCGCTGCTCAGTTCCTCTTCAAAAATCTGGCGGGCTGTCAGGTTATCCGTGATGGCCAGCACCAGCATATTTTCAGGCCTGAAATCGGGAACCAGGGCATCGTTGCGCCAACTGTCGACAAACCGCGTGGAAGAGCAGGAAAAAAGGGCAAGGGCTAACAGAATGGAAAGGGACTTTTTCATGATACCAGCTTTGTCTCCAAAACTAGGTCGGCTGGCAGAGCGGCCCAATGACCTGCATCATTTCTGGGGCCGTCCGGAAGGCCTGAAAGTTTACCAGGGCTCGAGCCCGAGCAGCCGGGCGCCGAGCTCCGTAAGTTCGGCCTGCCCGTATCGGGTCTGTTCCCAGTTCCGGGGGTCGCCGGGAAAGGCATAGCCTTCGGGGGCAATCCGGTCGCGCCACGACCCGATGCGCCACTGGCGCAGCGGCTCATTTTCTTCCTGGGCCGGCATCATGGAGATATACTGGGCAATGCGCACTTTGTTTCCCGAAATATTGGGCCGGATGCCATGGGGTTGCATGCTGTGGAATATAAGCAGGTCTCCGGCCTCCATGGGCACTTTTACTATTTTATCTTCCAGCCCCCGGATATCGGGTTGGAAAGGATTCCGGCCGGCCGGCTGGGTCTGCTTCCAGCTATCGAAGTTCCGGAACAGCCAGGGAATGCACTGGAACCCTCCCATGTGCTCGTCGGTCTGGTCGGCCAGGGCCAACACTCCCTGCACGTTCTGGGGCCGCGTTTCCGGGTCGTAATCCCAGTGGATAAACCCCTTGTACTCAAAGCCCGGTCGCATCGGGAAATTCAGGTTGGCCCGGTCAATGGTCACCCAGAGCTTTTCGGTCCCCCAGATATCCGCAAAGGATTCATACACCTTTCGCGTCTGCCGGTTGTCCCAGAGGCGTTGGTGGTTGTACACCTCCACCATGCCGGTTCCGGCCAGTTCCTTCATCTGCATTTCGGCCCGGGGAGCCGTATACCAGGTTTCCGGGTCATTCGGATCCTTATCTTCAAACTCCCACAGGAAAGCGGCCGTTCTATGGGCCTGCTCGCGGGGCACGGCGGCCTTGATTACCACGTAGCCATTCTCCCGCCAATGCTCCCATTGCTCGAAGGTCAAAACGCGCAGGTCCCCGGGCGTGGCGCTTTCCCTGAGGCGCATCTGGCTGCTTTTGGCCGTACTCGGATTGCTGGGGATATCGGCGTGCTGGTTTTCGGGATTCATGGTTTGTCGGGCTGTTTCATATCAACAAGGTATGGAAGGCGAGCCTGGCGTCGCTGCAAATGGCAGGTATTCCTTTTTTGGATCCTGCCTTAAATATAAGGGTGTTGGGCAACATTTTCACCATGCGGATACTCCGGAGTGCCTGAAACCCGCAAAAAAAAGCAATTTTCGCAACCACTTACCCCCCGCGGTCGCGCCCAAGGCCTCCCCGGCAGCCCTTGCAACGGCCCGCTGGATTTAACCCCTTTGACAACCCGCTTCCTCACGGGAAAAATCCTATCTTTAAGATACAATTCAATACATGAAAAATGAAACCAATTAAAATTTTTCTGGCCGTTGTGATGATCGGGATAGCCAGCATGGGCTGGTCCCAGAACAAGAAAGACCGGCAAATTATGGACGATGCCGAAAAGGCCCGCAAAGCCCTGCTGAAAGCCGATCCGGGGATGCAGTCTTTCTTTGACGATTCGGCAGGTTACGTACTCTTCCCGAATGTGGGAAAAGGGGGGTTCATCGTGGGAGGCGCCTCAGGCAATGGGGTGGTATACGAAGGGGGTACCCCCATTGGGATGGCCGACCTGAAAAAACTCAATATCGGCCTTCAGGCCGGGGGACAGGCGATCATCGAGGTGATCTTTTTCGAAACCCAGGTCGACCTGGAACGCTTTAAGGAGACCGACTTTCAATTTGCTGCCGAAGCCTCTGCGGTGGCAGTCAAATCGGGGCTTGCCGTAAATGCCAAGTACAAGGAAGGAGTGGCTGTCTTTGCCCTCCCGAAGGCCGGCCTCATGGCCGATGCCTCGGTAGGCGGGCAGCGGTTCTCCTTCAAGCCGTTCTGAAATCGATGCCCCTTACCCCGAGACAACCGGGTTCGCGGTACTTCGCCTGAAAAGGCAGCCGAAGCCCCGCTCAGACCCGCAGGAAAATCTTTTTCCGGTACAGGAAATACAGGAAGGCCCACTCCACGGCCAGCAGGCAAAGGACCATCACCACGGCGTTGTACGGCTCGCCGAACAGTTGGCCCAGCCAACCCAGCAGGGCCCGGGTGGAATACGACCAGTTTATGAACTGCCCCGACATGTAAATGAGGATGGAGTTCATGCCGATTACCTTGAAGAAAAAGGCCCATTTCCGGTATCCCAGTATGTCGATCACGTAGTAGAACAACGCCATCAGCAGCATGCTGATACCGCCACACTGCAAGACAAAGGAACTGGTCCAGAGGTTTTTGTTGATCGGGAAAACCAGGTTCCACCCCTGGGCCAGGACCAGTAATACAACTCCAATAAGCACCAGTCGCAGGGCCGTGGCCTTTTTAGCCTCGGGCGCGGTATGGCGCAGCAATTCTCCCGTGTAGATCCCCAGCAAGGCCGTCGCGATGGCCGGAAGGGTGGCAAAGAGGCCCTCGGGGTCGTGAATTTCCAGGTAGAAGCGGCCCGGGAGCAGCAGCCGGTCGAGGTAGGAAACCACGTTCCCCTCCATGCTGAGGTCCCCGGGCAGAAAGCCCGGAGCCGCAAAGAACGACAACAGGGCCCAGTAGCCCAGCAACAGGCCCCCAAACCAGTAGTAGCGGGCCCTGGGGGTGGTATAGAGGTATATGATGTTGGCGAACATATACGCCAGACCGATACGCCCCAGCACGCTCGCAAAGCGGATCTCTTCCCAGGGCATAATCCGCAGGCCGTTGTTGTAGATCACGCCCAGCAAGACCAGGATAAGCCCGCGTTTTACCACGCGTCTCAGAAGCGATTGCCGGCTCTGACCCTTTTCCAGCTGCTTCCCGATGGAATACGGGGTGGCCACCCCGGCCAGGAACAGGAAGAGCGGAAAGATCAGGTCGTACGAGGTAAACCCGTTCCAGAGGGGGTGCTGAAACTGCCCGGAAAGGAAAACCCAGAAAGGTGTTTGGGTAATTTCGGCCATGCGATGGAAGATTTCCTCGGCACCGATAATCCAGAACATGTCAAAGCCGCGAAGGGCATCGAGCGAGTAGAGCCGCTCGGAGGAAACGGTCAGTTTCATAATAGTTTGGTTCGCTTAGTGCCCCACAAGGTACAGCGTTATGCCGAATTTTGCGAAAAAATTACCGTACGGTTGCCCGGGCCGTCAGAACCCGACCTAACGGTCCTTCACACAGCGGAAACCTACCGTCGCATTGCGCTCGAACCCTGCAGATACACGCAGCAGCTGCTGGCTGTAGTGGAGCTCGCGCGGCCCGCCCTGCACATACCACCAGCTCGAGGACGGGTTGAAGTACGAGCCCCCTTTCAAAATGATGTAATCGTAGGAACCGCTTTTATACAGGTCGTGGGTCAGCTGCCAGACCGAGCCCACCAGGTCTTGCAGGCCAAATGGGTTGGCGCCTTTGGGATACGCCCCAACGGGGTCGGGGGTGCCATTGCCCGGGTTGCAGAGCGCCGGGTCAATGCCTTTGAGGGTGAAGCGGGTCAGGGTTTCGGTCACCTTTTCTTCTTCCCGGTAAATAGCGCCGGGGGGGCCGCCCCAGGGCCATTCCCGGAGGTCCGGCGTCTGGGCGGCGTATTGCC
>DATIPV010000326.1:0-2118 GCA_035471525.1 Robiginitalea sp. | reverse complement strand
GTAATCGTCAATTCGTTTGTCGGCCTCCAGCCGTGTGGCCAGTTCCGAAGTGGAAGCCCCTGGCTTTTGAGCATGCAGGGAAAGGGACACCAGCAGGCAGAGGCTGCCGAAGATCATTTTAAAGGGGTTCAACTTGTTCATAACACACAGATTTGGGGTTTGTTGAGGTCAAATGTCAACAGAGAGCAGCCGATATCATTGATAATTTTTCACAGGTTTTAACGATTTGCTGGTGATTTTTTGTTAAAATTTCAATATTTACCTATGATTTTTTATCAGTTTCGGGAAAAGGACCTGTTTCACCGGCCAACGGAAACAGGCTTGCGGAATGAGTCCAGAACGGACCCGGCCGGGGTGTATTTAGTCCGACAAAGCATCCCTTTCATCGAGGGCTTTGCATTGAAAAAGCCATCCGTTTAATCTTTCAGACCTGCCAACCTGACCCAGGTCATTGCCCAAATTGTTCCCCTGCCCATACCTTCACAGAAAAATTAGCTACGGATACCTTCACCAAGAATTAGCATGGAAAGAATCGAAATTCGATCGCTCTATAAAACCGTGAGCCTGTTGCTTCTATATGCGCTTTTGCTGTGGCTTGCCAGCTGCGGCCCGATTGTTTACACCTCCCACAGCGGTCCGCCTCCCCCGGCCTGGTTTTACCCGCACCGGGTAGAAGTGGTGCGCTATGTCTATTTTCCGGAGCTCCGGGTTTATTTTGACCTCAGGACCCACTCCTACCTGTATCTGGAAAACCGGGTCTGGATGCGGAACCGGGCCTTGCCGCCCCGTTACGGGGTGATCGACCTGAACCGCCAGAGATACGAGCGCATCCGCGGGTACGACCAAGACGACATCAGACCCTATGACGACCGGTCTCGCCGCAACAGCGGGCGCAGCAACCGCACCCGCGACGGGGGACGCATACAATAATAAGGTCGGGGAGCCGCCTTCGGGCGCACTGGGGCCGGATACTAAAACAAATACCCGTACCATGGCGCTTCTTAATCCGGGCTGCAGACTGCGTATCACCGGCTTATGCCTGGCAAGCGCGCTTCTTATTCAGAGTTCGTGCCGGACCGAAGAACGCGTCCCGGCAATACCCGAAAGCAGTGCAGACGACGCCCCATTGGTTATTGAGGTGCCCAGGCCGGTGACCATCGATGCCTACTTCGGATTTATGGATTCCCTGGCGGCCACCTACCAGCCCCGGCTCAGCTATCCCGTTTCGGAACACCTGCTGGTCCATGCCAACCCCTGGGTACTCGACACCCTGATGGAAACGGACTATTACCGGCGCATGGCCCGCGATTCCTTCGTCTACGATCAGAAGCAACAGATTGCCCTGGCAGCGGGCAGCCGGATAATTATCCCCGACAGTTCCCGGGCTGCTGAAATTTACAGGCGCCTGGGCGCTTTAAGGCTGGATATCAATATCCCGGAATACCGGCTCAGGATCTTCGAAGACACCACCGAATTATACGCCCTGCCCGTGCGCGTGGGCCAGAACCGGACCCGGTATCTGGCTATGAGCGGGGTGGAGACCGACCTCCGCACCCAACCCGGGCAGGGAAGGATCATCAGGCATGAGCGAAACCCGGTTTTTTACAATCCGGTAGACGGCACGCGCTATTACAGCACCCTGCGCGACGACAAAAAGCGGACCCTGATGCCCCGGATCCCCTGGCTGGAAACGGAGATCAACGGTCGGCGGAACGGGCAGCTCCTCCACCCCACAACCAACCCGGAAACCCTGGGCAAGGCGTCCTCGAACGGTTGCATCGGGACGGGGGAAGCAGCGGCTTGGATCATTTATTACCACGCCCCCCTGGGCACCCCTGTGCAGATCCGGTACGACCTGGAGGCTTCGCACAGCGGGAAAGACCCTGAGGTTTTCAGGGATATTTACGGGTGGGGAAATCGAAACTAAGAATTGCCGGGTCTGTCGAAAGGTAAGGGCCGCGGTCCGGAAATAAAAAAGCCCTGAACCGGGGTTCAGGGCTGTAGGCTTCTAAATCGCCGGTCAATGGGCCGTTAATTCCAGATCTACCGGGTTTATTAGCGTATTGTACATGGGGGATTGCCTGGCGAGCTCCAAAAGCTCCTGCCTTTCAGCTGCCG
>DATIPV010000325.1:0-6455 GCA_035471525.1 Robiginitalea sp. | reverse complement strand
ATGAAACATTAAACCTTTATACCATGGAAATGCAATTTGAACACATGCTGGAGAAAATCACCGACTTTATGCGCAGCGAAGCGAAAACGGAAACGATTATGGGAGAACCCTTTGACCTGGGCGCCTTTAAATGCGTCCCGGTCATTCGGGTGGGCATGGGATTCGGCTCAGGCGGCGGCCAGGGCGACGACCCCAAGAAAGGAAAAGGGACAGGAGGCGGCGCCGGTGGCGGCGTGGGCATTGAGCCCATCGGCTTTCTGGTAACCAAAGACGACCACATCTCCTTTGTGCCCGCGAACAAATCGCACGGCTTGTCGGCTGTTTTCGAAAAGGTCCCCGACCTGATCGAGAAACTGGCCAAAAAACAACGGGAAGCAGAGCCTGTCTGAAAAGTGCTTGACCCTGCCCTGTGGGTTGAAACCCGCCCTGCCCGTTGGCGGGGCGGGATTTTCGTTTCATACCCGGTGTCTCTACCGGAAATTGACCTGCGTCATTGTTGACGCTCTGTCCTGCCCATACCTTGGTTACACAAAACTACCAATGCTTTGGAAGCTGCCATCCTCTACAGCGGAAAATACGGGAGCACCCGACAATATGCCCAGTGGTTGCAGGAACTAACGGGAATCGCCGCCTTCGACATCCGCGAACCCATTCCGGACCTGCAAGAAACCGATTTCGTAGTCCTTGGCAGTTCCATTATTCTGGGGGCACCGACCTTTAAAAAATGGCTGTCTGGCAACTGGGAGCAATTCCGAAAAAAACCGGTCTTGCTGTTTACCGTTTCGGGTACGGCCCCCGACCACCCCAACCTGATTACCTGGCTCAACCTGCACCTGAGCCCCGAAGTTTTGGAACACGTGAAGTACGTGCCTCTGCGGGGCCGGTTAGACCTCACCCAATTGCCCTGGTGGTTGCGGGCCCTGCTCAGGGCCGCAGCCAGCATGACCAAAGACCCGGATGAAGCCCAGCGGCTGCGGGAGGGGTTCGACTACATGGACCGCGACGCCCTGGAACCCATTGTCGAATGGATTTTTGCCCGTCGTCGGGGCACACAAAAAGAGGTTGCCAAACCCCAATTGGAGGCTTTGGAAGCCTGATACCCTTTCCTTTTGGCCAAGCCGTGGCCAGGCTTAGAATTATTTCCCTATCTTGTTGGTTTCTCTACCTTTCCGAAGGAATAAATCCCATGGCCCTATGAAAAAATTGCGCAAAGAAGACATCCGGCAGGAAGTATTCGACCTCTACGACGCCTATGCCCATAACCTGATCGGCCGGCGCGAATTTATGGACAAGCTCTCCGCCTATGCCGTCGGGGGCATCACGGTGATGTCGCTGCTGAGCTTTATTATGCCCGATTACAAGACCAGGTTGCAGGTGGCTCAGGACGACGCCCGCCTGGAGACCCGCTACGTTACATACGACTCGCCCAAGGGCGGGGGAAGCATACGCGGGTTGCTGGCCAAACCGGCCGGGGCAAAGGGGAAACTCCCGGGCATTGTGGTGGTGCACGAAAACCGGGGCCTGAACCCCCATATCGAGGATGTATGCCGGCGGGCGGCCCTGGCGGGCTTCCTGGCCCTGGCGCCCGACGCCCTGACCCCCCTGGGCGGCTACCCGGGCAACGACGACGACGGCCGGGCCCTGCAGAGCCAGCGCGACCGCAACGAGATGCTGGAAGACTTCATCGCCGCCTACGAGCACCTGAGCGGGCTTCCGGATTGCACCGGCAAGGTGGGCGTGGTCGGCTTCTGCTTCGGCGGGTGGATCTCCAATATGATGGCGGCGCGCATCCCGGGCCTGGGCGCGGCGGTGCCGTTTTACGGCGGGCAGCCCCCGGAGGAAATGGTGGCGGGCATACAGGCGCCCCTGCTGCTGCAGTACGCAGGGCTAGACGAGCGGGTGAATGCCGGCTGGCCGGCTTATGAGGCGGCCCTTAAACAGGCAGGCAAAGTTTACACGGCTTATATCTACCCCGAGGTAAACCACGGCTTCCACAACGACACCACCCCCCGGTACGACGAGGCGGCTGCCAAGCTCGCCTGGCAGCGGACGGTGGATTTTTTCAATGAGCATTTGAAATAGCGAGCAGACGCCTTCGGGCCCGGTGCGGGGCAGAACGGGGAACGACTCCCCGCGGGCTATTTGCCCCCGATGTTGCACGGGGGGCAAAATGCCCCTCCTCCCCTAGGCTACAAGGTACCCCCCGATGCTGCAAAAAGCAATCGGGAGGGCGACGCGCGGGCAAGCCGCAGCCCTGTTTTTATTTCTTCTTCCCGCTTTTGATCTTTTTGGGCAGGGCCTCCTCCGGGAATGGGAACAGGATGGTCGAATTCTTCTCGGCCGCAATATTGGACAGGGTCTGATAGAGCCGCAACTTAATGGCCGAAGGCGACTGATCGATCATTTTCCCGGCCTTCAGGAGCGTGCCGGCGGCCTGCTCTTCGGCCTGGGCCAGGATTACCCGCGCCCGGCGGGAACGTTCGGCCTCGGCCTGGTTGGCCATCATGCGGCGCATGTTCTCGGGCAGCTGGATGTCTTTGATCTTCACATCGATGATGTCGATGCCCCAGGCGGCTGTTTCTATTTCCACGATCGACTTGATGTTCTTGCCCATTTCCTCCCGCTTCGAAAGAATGGTGTCGAGCTCCACCTTTCCGCACACGTCCCGAAGGGCGGCCTGAGACAGCTGGGTAATGGCAAAATGGTATTCCTCCACCTCCAGCACCGCCTTCTCGGGGTCGTTGATCCGGAAGAAAACCACCCCGTCGATACTGCAGGGCACGTTGTCCTCGGTCATCACTTCCTGGGAAACGATATTGATGGTGATAACCCGGATATCCACTTTCTGGATGGTTTCGACCATCGGGATAATCCATCGGAAACCGGGGTTCAGGGTCTTGACATATTTCCCGAAGCGGAACTTCAGGGCGCGTTTGTACTCGTAGACGATACGGATGCCGCTGAAAAAGAAAAACAGCAGCACGGCAGTAAAAAGCAATAACGGGTTCATACTTTCTGGATTTTGGATTCAACGAATGGCCGGGACCCGCCCGATTTTGAATCCTGCGCGTACCGCCCAACCGGAGGCCGGGGGCAAGCCCCCACCCCGATTCCTATAAGTTACGGCAGTTTGGCGCAGCAACCTTGCAAAACGGCCATTCTTTATCAACAATCCCGGCAAAAGGGCCTTCTCAACATAAAGCGGCCTACGGCACTTCCACCTGCCACACCCTTGCATCTGCCCCCTCCCCGATTACGGGAAAGGCGCTTATGCGGATGCGGGCGGCCCCCATGGGCACCAGTTCCACGCTCTCCGTGGCTTCGCCCGACAGCACCGGGCTGTCTTGCAGCTCGCCCACCAGCCCCTCGGGCCCATAGGTCCAGCCGGGGATCTTCCTGGCGCGGGCCTTCAGCAAGATCGGGGCCGAATCGGGGGTAAAGGGGAAGTCGTCTGCCGGCCAGGGCTTGCGGACCACTTCAAAAGAGGCTGCCGGCTGGGGGTCCAGCACCAGGCCGTAATTCCAGGGGGTGGTCGGCTCTATGGCAAAGGAGGGCCAGGCCTCCCGGTCTACCCCTTCCTGCCATTTGGAGTCGTGGATGGCCGTATGGTCGCTGGGCATCTGCACATACTGTTCCCCGATCTTCAGGGAAAAGGTGAGCGGCCCGTAGTTGACGCTGGCGCTGTTGTGGTTCTTCTCCCACCGCCGCACTTCAAGCTGCATGGGCAGGCGCAGGGTTACCCGGTCGCCTTCGGCCCAGGCCCTCGACAGTTTCAGATAGCGGCCGGGCTCCGGAGCGGCCTCCACCTGCCAGCCGTTCACCCATACTTCGGCCCCCCTGGCCCAGGCAGGGATCCTGAGGTACAGCGGAAACGCTTCGGGCGATTCGGCGTGTACGGTAAAGCGCAGTTCCTCCTCGAACGGATAATGCGATTCTGTGCTTATCTGCACGGTCTGGCCCGAGCCAACCCTGGCCTGCACCGTGGAAGCCGCGTAGAGGACGGCTGCCAGGCCGTTGTCGGGCGTGGCCATCCAGAGGTTTTCGGCGTAATAGGGCCAGCCCTGGGTATGGTTGTGCTGGCAGCACCGGGAGCTGAAGGGGTTGTACATGAAGAACGGCCCCCCGTTGCCGATGGCCGGCCGGTGGTTGTCGCCGTCGCTGCGGACCAGGTTGGGGCTGGTGATGTAGCGCAGGCTCTTGAAATCGGGCGAGACGGCGGCCGGATAGGTGTTGAAGGCCACCTCCTCGGCGTGGTCGGCCCAGAATATATCGCCCGTAATGCGGAGCAGGTGCTCGTCGGAGTTCATCTGCTCCACGATGCCGCAGGTCTCGATCCCCTGCCGGGGGTCGTCGTATCCGGGCCGCGCGTTCTCGTCTGAGCCGAACATGCCCCCGGGGACCTGGCCAAAGTACTCGCGCACAATCCGGAAATTGTCGTAGGTGGCCTGCAGGTCTTCGGGGTTGCCGCTCACCTGGTAGTACTGGGCCGGTTCGCGGAAGCCCTGGGCCACGTTCACATTGTGCCAGTCTATGAGGTCGCCGTACCAGTCGGGCCATTCCAGGCCGGGCCTGATTTCCTTTTCGTTCCCGATCTCATCCAGGGAAAAACCCCGCCCGCCCCACGGGGCGGCGTTGCGGTGTATCTTCCCGGCCAGTTCGAGCAGCCAGGGTTCGCCGGTGCGGTTGTAGAGCCACAGCACGCTGTGCAGGTTGTCTCCGGCCCGGATGCGCTGCCAGTACTTGGAGGCGGCCAGGAACTGCTCGTCGGGCACGCTCAGCTCGTACCTGAAATACTTGGTCATCAGCTCGATTACCCGGGGGTCTGAGGTGTATTCGTAATACGACTGCAGGCAGTAGAGCATAATCATGTTCGCCCAGAAATCCTGTACTTTCAGTTCCTCCTGCAGGCGCGCCTCGGTGCGCTGGTCTTCCGACAGGTAGCTGGCCCAGGCGAACCCGGGGCCGAAATACCCGTTCTCCCGCTGGCTGTTCAGGGCGCCTTCGATCCAGACCCCGGCCTCGGCGGTCATGGCCGGGTCGTCCAGGATATAGCCGATGTTGGCATACCCCTTGAGCCAGTACGGAACTTCTTCCCATCCCCACTTCCCCTGCCCGTCGGGGGAAAGCCAGGCATTGTCTTCTTTTTGCAGCCAGGCGCTTATTTCGCCCAGGTGGCCGGTTAACCCCTTGCGCTGGCGGTCGAGGTAGGCGTACAGCCACCCCTGGGGCTTCACGGCCCCCACGGGCAGCTTCACCAGGGCATTGGGCCTCAGGGGCGCCCGGTTGGAGGGATAATAGGCGTTGCGCTGGGTGGTGTCGGGAAGGGATACCACCTCGGCCCCGACGGCCGGGGTCCCGGTCCCGGATTGGCATCCGCCCAGGGCCAGGGCGGCCAGGAGCAACGGCAGGAATTGGAAAGGCTTGCGTTTCATAGGGTTGAATGCTGTTTATGCTGACGGTTCTTATTTCTCGTAAACCAGGCCCGGGTCGATGGCGTAACGCCCGAACTGCCGCCCGTAAACGGCCACCCCTCCTCCGCCCCGGGCCTCGAGGCGGACGGTAATGCCGCGGTCGCCCTGCAGGGCGGCACGCACGGCTTGTTCGGGCACCGGCACCTTAACCAGGTACCCGTAGGAACCGGCTTCGCGCAGTTTCCCGTCGCGGAGCTGGTAATGCCAGGAAAGCACCCCGCGGTGGTCGGCCGGGTCGTCCTGCAGCGTAACAACGGCCGTCTCTTCCCCATTCATGTGCACCCTCAGCTCGGTGGGGTGCCGCTGCAGGTCGGTCATGGGGTAGGCATTCGGGTTGCTGGAGGGAGCGACCCGGGAACCTTTCATAAAGTCCTGATCCGATTCGTACTGTTCCCGGTCTTTGACGAATAGTTCCTTGGCGGAGAGCTCGGCCAGGAAATAAACGCTCCCCGCCTTTTCGCCCTCCAGGTTGGCGGGCAGCTGAAAGCGGTATTCAAAATAGCCGTTGCCGGCCCCGTTTACCTTTTTGCCGTCCAGTACGTCCCAGGTGCGCTCGCTCCACTCGGCAGCCGCATACTGGCGGGGCGGCAGGCTCACCAGGCCCACCCCGGGCAAAGGGGTGTCGGAATGCACGATCAGGAACATGAAATTCTTGCTGAGCAGCTCCCCGCCCGCGCTGCGGAGCTCCAGGGAGAGCAGCCCCACCCCTTCCCGGTCGGGGGCCTGCAGGTTCAGCGGGGGGAGCTCTTCCTGTATCCACGGCCGGTACGGCAGGGCCAGTCGGCCCGAAGGACCCTGCTGTTTTTGGCCCAGGGCATCGGTCAGGACCAGGTTATACGCCAGGGTTAGTTCAGCCCCGTGGTCCCGGCCGGTCATGGCGGAGAGGTGCAGGGGTATCTGCACCCGTTCGCCCCCGCGCACCTCCCGGCTTATCTCCATGCCCGTGGAAAGGTACACCTCGGCATGCAGGTCTTTCAGCGACAT
>DATIPV010000324.1:0-3136 GCA_035471525.1 Robiginitalea sp. | reverse complement strand
GCGGCCCCGAAAAACTTAATGCCGTCGGCCCCTTTCCTGGCATTTTGCCGCACCCATTCCCGGGCCTGTTCGGGGGTGGTTATGGGCCCGTTGCTCTCCTGTCCGAAACCGGTGTAGGCAAAGATACGCGGGGCCACGATCTGGTTGGCCGCGCTCCTGCGCTTCAGATCCATGGCAAAGTCGACCCCCCTCCCGGCGGTTTCCCGCACGGAAGTGATCCCGTGCCCCATCCAGAGCTTGAAGACATAATCGGGTTCTGCCCCCTGGGCGGTGCCGCCAATATGTCCGTGCATGTCTATGAAACCGGGCAGCACGTACATGCCCTCGGCCTGTATTTCACGACCTCCGGGTTTCAGTACGGGCCGGTCTTTCGGGTCGATGGCAACGCCCGGGTACCCCACGGATTCCACCCGGGTAATGCGGTTGTTCTCCACCACGATATCCACCGGGCCCATCGGGGGGGCACCGTTCCCGTTTATCAGGGTGGCTCCCCGGATGATCAGTTGGCTGAAAGGGCCTTCCGAAAAGCCGTCCTGCGGCCGGGCTGCCTGCAGGGTCAGCAGCAGGCAAATGCCATATTTTATAAGGGTTTTCATATGCTAAAGGTGTCTTTGAGTTGTTTGCTGTTCAAATTTCGTAAGGGGGTTAGTTTTCGGGAACCTGAATCAAATTCCCCAGGAAAAGGGCATTCAGGAACAGCCGGTTGGTCCCGTACCAGCTCCCCCTGAAATTCGGGTTGTCGGCAAAGAGGATCACCCGGCCGCTGCCCAGTTTGCTCACCAGCAGGGATGCCGACTTGGCCGCGTACTCGTCCAGGTTCTTGGGGGTGATAAAGCCGTCCAGATGGGGCCGTTCGGTATAGCTGGCCACGGTGGAATAGGCATTGCGGCTCGGGGCGAGCCACACTTCGTTGTTTTTGTACACCGGAATTACGCTCTGCCGGTACCCGAAGCCCAGGGGGTGGGTCCGGTCGAGGTCTGCCCTGAGGATTACCCCGCCGATATTTTCCCTGCCCTCGTTTTCAGGGGCATCCACATAGGGCAACCGCGCTACGGCCTTGGTGCTGTCGGTAACCGCCTCCACCAGTTTTTCCTCCACCCATTTCTGACTGACGACATAGCTCGAACCCGTGGCAAGGGTGATCAGGGTATTGCCCCTTTCGACCCATTCCTGCAGCTTTTCTTGCTCGCTTTCGCTCAGGGAATACCGGCCGCTTACCAGCACCAGCGTGTTGTAGCCCTCCAGGCGGGCCGAACCCAGGTTGCGCATCGGTATCTTGGTAATGGGCATGCCTACGCGGGTATCCAGCAGGTGCCATACTTCCCCGGCTTCGTAGGAACTCACCCCGTTGCCGACCAGCAGGGCAGCTTTGGGCTTGCGCAGGGCGCGCACATGGCCGCTGCCGAGGTCCACCCCTTTCAGGTGGTACCCGGAGGCTACCGCATAGGCTGGAACCTGCAAGGCCTGCTGCGCCTCGCGCAACAGGCGGTGGACCTCGGCGGGCGGCTTGCTTTGCTGGGTTACCGGCAAGACCAGCGCCCCGTAATCAAAGGCCTTTTCCGCCCCGTTGATACGGGTGGCGAAGGGCTTGAAGGAACTGGCCAGTACAAGGCCCTGTTGCTGAAGGCGGTAGAGCAGAGCCGGGGCATTGTAGTCGTTCCAGTCGATAATATAGGCATATTCAGAGGGTTCCACGGGAGGCACCCCGAACAGCCCGTCCAGGGAGGTCAGTTCCTCCCCCCGGCTGAAGCTGCGCACGGGCTCGTAATCCATGTGGTAGAAGTTGGCCACCGACCAGGCCGAAGCGTCGTAAAAGACGCTGTCGCGGTACCGGCTGTACGTCTCAAAGAAGGTCTGCACCATGCGGTACTGGGGTTGATCGGTAGGGATCACGAAGCTGTCTTCCCCGCTGCGATAAACCTTTATCCGGTGCATGAGCAGTTTGTCGAGGAAGGCTTTAAGCCGGTTCTTGTCGGCCCGTTCGGTGACCCGGTAGCCGCGCACGCGCGAAACGGCTGCATTGCGCAGGCCGCTGGTAAAGAAGTCTTTCTGGTAGCGCCGCATGGTTTCCCTGTTTTCGACAGCTGCCTGTACCGTGGCCATGCCAGAAACCAGCTGGTTCCTTATGGTAAAGGGGAAGGTAATCTGCCCGTAGGCGGTTTTCTGAGCGTGGCCCCGGGAGCTGGCCTGCTCAAAAAGCAGTCCCAGCCCGCCCTGCAGGTCGGGGTAGGACGAACCGTATCCCGGGTAGGTCCCGTCGAATACCTCTTTGGAAAAATAGAGGGACCCGATGCTGTCGAGCGCTTTCACAAAGTAGCCGGCAAACAGTTCGTTCACATCGGTATAGTTCTCGCGGGGCATAATGGGGTTGAGCGACCCGTTCATTTTCATGGGTTCGAAGAAATGGGTGCTGCGGGAGCCCATTTCGTGGAAATCTGTGACCACATTCGGGTACCAGTAATGGTACCAGTCGAGCTTGCCGCGGCTCTCCGGGTTTATGGCCAGCAGCCAGTCGCGGTTCAGGTCGAACCAGTAATGGTTGGTTCGGCCGCCCGGCCAGTACTCGTTGTGCTCGGCGTCCTGCGGGTCGTCGACCAGGGGCTCTGCCCGGTACGAATTGGCCCACTGGGTATGCCGGTCGCGCCCGTCCGGGTTAATGGCCGGGTCTATGAACACCACCGATTCTTCCCGGTACCGGGCGATGCGCGGGTCTTCTGAGGCCACCAGGATATAGGCACTCAACATCGCCGCTTCGGAGCTGGAGGGTTCGTTGCCGTGTACGTTGTATCCGAGCTGTATGAACACCGGCAGTTCCGGGTCGGCCTTGTAAGGCAGCTGCGGATCCGTAAACTTCAGGTGGCGCTCCCGCAGCGATTCCAGGTTGGCCAGGTGTTCGGGCCGGCTGACCCTGAGCATCACCAGCTTCCTTTTTTCATGGGTAAGGCCGTAGGTCTCGATTTCGGCCCGGTCGGAAAGTGCAGCCAGGGTTTCCAGGTATTGCACGATGCGGTCGTGGCGGGTGTGGTAGGCGCCGATGCCGTACCCCAGGAAGGTTTCGGGAGAGGGGATGTCGGCCCGGTAGGGTTCGTACTGTTTCAGGAAATAGTCTTGGGCAGCGAGGGAACTGCCGCAGGCC
>DATIPV010000323.1:0-2248 GCA_035471525.1 Robiginitalea sp. | reverse complement strand
AGGAATAGCTCTTCTTTTACCTTGAATGGCACTGCAATAAAAACAGCTTCTTTCCCGTCTTCATTCATGAATACGAGGTACGCTTTTTCATAGAGCCCAAATGGCCCGAAATCGGCATAGTCACCAACCATTTCCTGCAGGCGTCTGTTAATGTATTTTTGAATTTCGTCTGGTGCCGTATCGCCTTCCTTTTCCAGAAATTTCTCCTTAAACGGATAAATTTCCAGGCGCGTAACCTTGTCGTCCTGCCAGGTGCCGACCAGCCTGGGTTCATAGTAAATGGCATCTTTGGTATAGAAAGGGAAGAGCGATTTTACGATGCAGGAGTTCAACAACAGAACCCCGGTCAGGATAAGAAGTGCTTTTGTTTTCATGGGTGTACGCATTTCAAGTTGATACAAAGGAAAACACGGGCCTTCCCCGTATCAAGTAATTTCGACAAACGCAAGGCAGGGGCTGCCATACAAATGCATCGCACATGCAAGGCCATTCCCCTGTTGAGCCCTGCCCATCGGGCCGGGCTGCCACGATGGGGCCTAAACAAGGTACGGTTTTCTTTGCTGCGGCACGCTTTTATAATACATGCAGCGCCGACGTTCGACAGCGGTTGCAGGCTTGGGGCTCTAAACCCCGCCCCGCTTTCAATCTAACCCCTCGCCCTGCAACTTTCCAGCACTTCCAAATTACAGCCCACCCTTGCCCATCCGCCCGCTTTCCGTTACCTTAGGAACTCCCTCTATGTGCAACAACCAATACAAACACACCCATGGAATCGAGAAGAAAATTTATCGGTAAAATAGCCGTCTCGGCGGTAGGCCTGCCCCTTATCACTCCTTTCGGCGACCCTTTCGCCCCCTTCGGTCCGGCCCAGGAGGGCCCGGTGCTCCGTGTGGCCATCATGGGGCTGGGCAGTTACGGCACCCGGGTGGCCGAAGCCATGAAAGACTGTACCCGGGCCAAACTGGTCGGGGTTATCAGCGGCACGCCGTCCAAGGTGAAAACCTGGCAGGAGCAATACGGCATCCCCGAAAAGAACTGTTACACCTACGAAACGTACGACGCCCTAAAGGACAACCCCGATATCGATGCGGTGTACCTGACCACGCCCAACGGGCTGCACTGCGAGGGGGCCAAACGGGTAGCCGCAGCGGGCAAGCATGTGATCACCGAAAAGCCCATGGCCGTGAACGCCGCCGAGGCACAGGAAATGGTCGATGCCTGCAGGGCGGCCGGGGTGCACCTGCTGGTGGGGTACCGGATGCACTTTGAACCCAAGACCCTTGCGGTGGTCGGGATGCGGATGGCCGGCGACTTCGGCAGGGTGCATTTCTTCCAGGGGCAGTCTGGATTCCGCATCGGCGACCCGAACCAGTGGCGGCTCGACCCGAAGCTGTCGGGGGGCGGGGCCATGATGGACATCGGCATCTATTCCATAAACGGGGCCCGCTACATGATCGGGGAAGAACCCATCTGGGTAACGGCCCAGGAAACCAAGACCGACCCGGTCAAATTCCGGGAGGGTATAGACGAAACCATACAGTTCCAGATGGGCTTCCCGGGCGGGGCAGTGGCTTCGTGCCTGTCTACCTACGCAATCAATTACCTCGACCGTTTCTATCTGGTGGGTACCGGAGGCTTTGCCGAGATGCAGCCCTCTACCGGCTATGGGCCCATTAAGGCACGCACCCATAAGGGAGAACTCACCCACCCGCATACCACCCACCAGACCCTGCAGATGGATGGCATGGCGCGCCTGATCCTCGATGGGGAGAAACCGGTTGTTCCCGTTAACGGGGAAGAAGGATTAAAGGATATGAAGATAATCGACGCCATCTACCAGGCGGTCAAAACCGGCAGGAAGGTCGATCTTGCCAGTTAAACATCGCTCAGGCCGGCTTCAATACCGGAGCAGTTCGATCTTCCTGAAGTCGATCGGGTGGCTGTTGGATTGAAGTGAAATGTAGCCTCCCGATACGGAAAGATCGCCATCCGGGATCAGTGTTTTGGCGATCTCGTGATCGGGATTAAAAACCGGATGGCTGAATCTTAAAATCTCTTCCCCGTTCACATAGTGGGCAATGTTCCCATCCTTTACATCGATTTCCAGGGTCACCCACTGGTCGCCGTGGAAGGTGCGGCTTACGGCGGGAGGGGTACAGTAGGAAGCATTCCGGCCCCCGTCGATCTCGATAAACATGCCATTGGCGCATACCGCGCCCACGGGTCGTTCATCCGTGCCGTTGCCCCC
>DATIPV010000322.1:0-2721 GCA_035471525.1 Robiginitalea sp. | reverse complement strand
ATTTAAGGACTCCGACTCCCTGACCAAAGAGCTTTTTGCCCTGCTGGCCCGCAACAAACGGATCGGCATGCTGCCCGAGGTAGCCCGTCAGTTCGTATTGCTCTATGAACGCATGCAGGGACAGGATGTGGCCCTTGTGGTAACTGCAGTTCCCCTGACAGGCGATCTGGAAAAGAAAATCCTGGAAAGACTGAAACAGATAACCGGCAAGGAAGTTACCGTGGAAAACCGGGTAGATCCTTCCCTGATCGGCGGATTCGTTTTGCGCCTGGGCGATTTGGAATACAACGCCAGCATAGCCAGCAAACTTTCCAACCTGAAAAGAGAATTCACACACAGTTAAACCTCTAAACCCGGGCTGCGTGCGCTGCCCGCATTTATATACAACAGAAAATGGCAGGAATTAAAGCGGCTGAAGTATCAGCGATCTTAAAGAAACAATTATCCGGATTCGAGGCGAAAGCCTCCCTGGATGAGGTAGGCACCGTGCTTCAGGTGGGAGATGGTATTGCCCGTGTTTACGGTCTTTCAAATGCCCAGTACGGGGAGCTCGTAGAGTTCGACGGGGGGTTGGAAGGCATCGTCCTGAACCTGGAGGAAGACAATGTGGGGGTGGTGCTCCTCGGGCCTTTCCGGGACGTTATGGAGGGTGCAAATGTAAAGAGGACACAGCGCATTGCCTCCATCAAGGTTGGAGAAGGGATCGTAGGCCGCGTGGTTGACACCCTTGGAACCCCTATCGACGGAAAGGGGGCCATTGCCGGAGAGCTGCTCGAAATGCCGCTGGAACGCAAGGCGCCGGGAGTTATCTTCCGCCAGCCGGTTAACCAACCCCTGCAGACCGGGGTAAAAGCGATCGACGCCATGATCCCGATCGGCCGCGGCCAGCGGGAGCTGGTAATCGGCGACCGCCAGACCGGAAAGACCACGGTTTGTATCGACACCATCATCAATCAGAAGGAATTCTACGATGCCGGGGAGCCTGTATACTGTATCTACGTAGCCGTGGGTCAGAAGGCCTCCACGGTAGCCGCCATCGCCAAAACCCTCGAAGACAAAGGCGCCATGGCGTATACTACCATTGTGGCCGCCAACGCCTCCGACCCCGCCCCCATGCAGGTGTACGCCCCCTTCGCGGGCGCGGCCATCGGGGAGTATTTCCGGGACACCGGCCGGCCGGCCCTTATTATCTACGACGACCTTTCCAAGCAGGCCGTGGCCTACCGGGAAGTATCGCTCCTGCTCAGACGCCCTCCGGGACGGGAGGCCTATCCGGGCGACGTATTCTACCTGCACTCCCGCCTGCTCGAACGCGCTGCCAAGGTCATCAACGACGACAGCGTTGCCAAAAACATGAACGACCTGCCGGAAGCCCTGAAATCTAGGGTAAAGGGTGGAGGTTCCCTGACGGCCCTCCCGATCATCGAGACCCAGGCAGGTGACGTGTCTGCCTATATCCCGACCAACGTGATCTCCATTACCGACGGGCAGATATTCCTGGAGCAGGACCTCTTTAACCAGGGGGTTCGACCGGCCATCAACGTGGGGATCTCCGTATCCCGGGTTGGGGGCTCTGCCCAGATCAAGTCCATGAAAAAGGTAGCCGGAACCCTTAAGCTCGACCAGGCCCAGTTCCGCGAGCTGGAGGCTTTTGCCAAGTTTGGATCGGACCTCGACGCAGCCACCCTCAACGTAATCGAGAAAGGGCGCCGCAATGTGGAAATCCTGAAACAGGCACAGGGCGATCCGTTTGCCGTGGAGAACCAGGTTGCGATCATCTTCGCCGGCACTAAAAACCTGCTGCGAGACGTACCGGTCGATAAAGTGAAGGAATTTGAACGGGACTACCTGGAATTCCTCAATGCCAAGCACCGCGGCATCCTGGACGATCTCAAGGCAGGCAAGATTACCGATGAGATCACCGATACCCTGAGCGCCGTCTGCAAAGATCTGGCGTCTAAATACAAAGCGTAAAACAAAACGCCGGCGGGCAGCTTAGGCACCCGCCGGCCCATGTATTCAAGGATTTTCGATTATGGCCAACTTAAAGGAAATTCGCAGCAGGATCGCCTCGGTGAGCTCCACCATGCAGATCACTTCCGCCATGAAAATGGTATCTGCCGCGAAACTCAAAAAAGCGCAGGATGCCATAACGGCCATGCGCCCGTATGCCGACAAGCTGACCGAGCTGCTGCAAAACCTCAGCGCCAATCTGGACGGGGATGGCGGGAGCCGCTATGCTGAAATCCGAGAGGTAAAAAAGGTGCTGGTGGTATCCATCAGCTCTAACCGGGGCCTTTGCGGGGCCTTTAATTCGAACATCGTAAAACAGAGTGTTTCCCTGGCCCAGGAAAACCATGCCGGCAAACAGGTCGACTTTGTCACCATCGGCAAGAAGGCCAACGATTTGCTGCGCAAGCGCTTTACCATTGTCTCCAACCACAACGAGATTTTTGACAACCTCACCTTTGAGAACGTTGCCCAGATCGCCGAGGCGCTCATGCAGCGATTCGCCGACGGGCAATACGACCGGATAGACCTGGTATACAACAAATTCAAGAACGCCGCCACCCAGACGGTTATGGTCGAACAGTTCCTGCCCATCCAGCCCTCGGCCGAACAGGCGGGAACGAAGGGCGATTATATCTACGAGCCCTCTGAAGTCGAGATCGTCTCTCAATTAATACCCAAGGCGCTGAAAACGCAGCTCTACAAGGCAAT
>DATIPV010000321.1:0-3143 GCA_035471525.1 Robiginitalea sp. | reverse complement strand
TAACGGCCTGCGTCGTGTAAATCCACATGGAGAACAGGGCAAACCAGGAAAAGAACTGCACCCAGGCCAGCTGTTTCATGGTATCTGGCATGTAGAGCAGGTCGGTCATGATGGTGACAAAGCCCGTAGGTCCCCTGCGCTGGCGTACCCAGGCAGCCAGCAGGAACAAACAGCCCACCAGCAGCAGCCCCAGGGTTAGGATGAACAATTCTTTCTGCAAGGCGAAATAATAGGGCACTGCGGTGGCCAGGAGCCCCAGGATTACCAGGGCCAGGCCGTAGTCCTTCAGTTTGCCCACGCGGCGGCGATTCTCTGCGTCGCCGATCTCAGGCGCCCCGTCTTCCTGGTTTTCCTCGAACTGTTCCAACTCCTCGGGGCTGTACTCGGTCGACCGCCAGACGGTCCATAGCACGGCGCATAAAAAGACGATGGCGCCCACGTAAAACGACCACTTGACCGAGTCGGGAATCACCCCTTCCGGGGCTGTATTGCTTATCCCCAGCCAGTTTGTGAATACATAGGGCATTACGGAGCCCACCACGGCACCGATCCCTATAAAGAAACTTTGCATGGCAAAGCCCAGGGTACGCTGGTCGCCGGGCAGATTATCGCCCACAAAGGCGCGGAAGGGCTCCATGGAAACATTGATGGAGGCGTCCATAATCCACAACATGCCGGCCGCCACCCAGAGGGCCGGGGAATTGGGCATGATGCACAGGGCGATGGAAGCCAGGACGGCTCCCACCAGAAAATAGGGACGCCGCCTGCCGAGTCGGGTCCAGGTGCGGTCGCTGAAATAGCCGATCACGGGCTGTACCAGCAAACCGGTTACCGGAGCGGCGATCCACAGGATGGGGATTTCTTCCACCTGTGCCCCCAGCGTCTCAAAAATGCGGGAGGTATTGGCATTCTGCAGGGCAAATCCGAATTGTATTCCGAGAAACCCGAAACTCATGTTCCAGATTTCCCAGAAACTCAGCTGGCGCTTTTTCATAGAGAAGATGCTTGGTTTGGCTTAAAATACAGGTGCTGGCCTGCACGTTGATTAAAGATAGCTTATTTTTGGAATGTGCACGACAGCCGGTGCCCGGCAGGCCTTTGGGTTCCTGGGCGGTGCCTTTTATAAGTGCCTGAATGCATGTTTTTTATCTATTTTTTAAATTTTTGGAACGCTTTTTGAAATCGAAGCAAGTAAGTCCCGGTCACCGGGTTTTAACCGTAACAAAAACCATTATGAAAAAATTCAGCCTTTTACTAAGCCTGGCCGCCGTTCTTTTCACCCTTTCCTGCGAAGGACCTGCCGGCCCCCCAGGACCTCCCGGCTTTGACGGGCGGGACGGCCTTGACGGCCTCGACGGAATTAATATTCTGGGGCAGGTGTACGACATTACCGGCGATTTTACGCCGGGGAACAATTACACCCTGTTTTCCGTATTCTCGGAAGACGCCCCCTCGGTCGAAGTCTTTGAAACCGATGTGGTACTGGTCTACATCCTCTGGGAACAGGTAGACGACCCGGGCGGGGGAGCCCCGATCGACGTATGGCGCCTGCTGCCGCAGACCCGGCTGCTGAACCAGGGTATCCTGCAGTACAATTTCGACTACACCTTTCTGGATGTGAGCATCTTCCTGGAATCGGAGTTCGACCTGGGCACGCTGCTGCCGGGCGACACCGACAACCAGACCTTCCGCATCGCCATTCTGCCCGCAGACGGGGTGGGCGCCGCCAAGCTCGACGTCTCCAACATGCAGGCCGTACTCGATTACCTGGGCGTTCAGGAATCGAAGGTCCCTGAGGTCTTCGCGAGGAACTAAACCGTTAAATCTTTTTTAAAACGCCCCCGCCTGTCGGGGGCGTTTTATTTTCCGGCTTACTTTTGAAAGGAAGGCGCACGGTTGCGTCCAAAACAAAAACAGCACCTATGAAACCTTTTCTGCTATCCCTGGGCCTGTTGCTCACCCTGGCTTGCAAGGGGCAAACCCACGAAAAATCGGGCACTGCCGAAACAAATGCGCCAGAGGGGGCTGAATTTGCCGTGGTCAAGACCGAGGCCGAATGGCGGGCCCAACTCGGGGAGATGGCCTATTTCGTCTTGCGGGAGGCCGGAACGGAACCCCGCGGATCAAGCCCGCTCCTCCACGTAAAGGAATCGGGGACTTTTGTTTGCGCCGGATGCGGCACCCCCGTCTTCAAAAGCGAACACAAATACGAGTCGGGCAGCGGCTGGCCGAGCTTCGACCGGGAGATCGAGGGCAATGTGGCATTCAGCATCGACACTTCCTATGGCATGCGGCGGGTCGAAGAACACTGCGCGGTGTGCGGGGGCCACCTGGGGCACGTCTTCGACGACGGGCCCCGCCAGACATCGGGCAAGCGGCACTGCATCAACGGGGCCGCCCTGAAATTCGTACCCGAAGACCAGAAGTGATTGTAAACCATGGAACCCATCTATACGGAATTCCTGAACAGCGCCCGGTCTGAATTCGAGCGCTACCGCAAGCTGGGCGAAGCCGCCATGGCGCAGCTCAGCGACCGGGAACTGTACCTCCAACCCGGCCCCGCAGACAACAGCGTGGCCGTGATTGTGAACCACCTGGCAGGCAATATGCTGAGCCGTTGGACCAACTTTTTGGCAGAAGACGGGGAAAAGCCCTGGCGCAACCGGGAAGCCGAATTCGGCACCCCGCCGGCCACACGCGAAAAACTAACGGCGAACTGGCAGGCCGGCTGGGACTGTCTGTTCGCGGCCCTGGAGACCCTGGGCGCGGCAGACCCGGGCGCGAAAGTGATGATCCGCAACCAGCCCCACAGCATTGCCCAGGCCGTGCACCGGCAGCTGGCGCATTACGCCTCGCATGTAGGGCAGATGGTCTATCTGGCCAAAATGCTGAAAGGGCCGAATTGGGAGTACCTGAGCATTGCCCCGGGACAGAGCGAAGCCTTTAACCGGGAGCTCTTCGGGCCCGGTTCACAGTCCACCTAACAAACTGGTTTTCAATAGGGTGTGAAAAAGCCATGCCAACCGGCCTTCCGGGCATTCTGGAGGGTGGCGGCATTCGGTTTGGTTTCGTACCTTTGCCGGGCAAATAATGAGAAACCAAACCACTATGAGCACCTTTGATGTCATTGTTCTGGGGAGTGG
>DATIPV010000320.1:0-3202 GCA_035471525.1 Robiginitalea sp. | reverse complement strand
GCTGCCCGTTTGATCAGGGCGTCGTCCCACTGGCACTCGGAAACCAGCCAGGGAGTGGCAATCCGGGTCATGCGCGATGAGGCGGCCAGGTCGGTAATTACCTCGCAATTGGGGTGTTGTTGCAGGAAGGTTGCCGGCACCGATTCCCGAATCTCTCCTTCCACGGCCTGCCGGATGATTTCGGCCTTCCCCTCGCCCCAGGCCATCATGATGATGCGTTTGGCGGCCATAATGGTGCCAACCCCCATGGTTATAGCCTTGGTGGGCACGTTCTCCAGCCCGAAAAAATCGCTGGCGGCGTCGAGCCGGGTTACCCGGTCGAGGCGCACCATGCGGGTGGCGCTATTCAGGGACGAGCCCGGTTCGTTGAAGCCGATGTGGCCGGTACGCCCGATACCCAGTACCTGGATGTCGAGCCCCCCGGCCTTTTGGATCTTTTGCTCGTAGTCCTTGCAGAAATCGCGCACGTCTTCCTTGTCGAGGCGGCCGTCCGGAATATGGATGTTCTCCTTCCTGATGTCGATGTGGTCAAAGAGGTGTTCCCTCATAAACCGCACGTAGCTGTGGATGGAATCGGGCTGCATGGGGTAATACTCATCCAGGTTGAAGGTTACCACATTCTTGAAGCTCAGCCCTTCCTCCTTGTGGAATCGCACCAGGAAGTCGTACACTTTAATGGGAGTGGAGCCGGTGGCGAGGCCCAGCACGGCTTTTTTGCCCTGTTTCTGGCGCTGGCGGATCAGCTCGGCGATCTCGTTGGCCACGTGGAAGGAGGCCGTTTCCGAATTGTCGTAAATCTGGGTTTTGATCTTTTCGAAACGGCGCGCTTCTTCGTCGGTCGCGATTCCGGGCAGGGGGGTGGGGGAGGCAATTGCTGACATGGATATGTGTAGTTTGAGTTTCTCCGGCAAATATAGTAAGAATTTTAGATGTTTGCTGTTTTTTGCAAGAAGTAGTGCAATAAATTGCAATATATAACTTTTTAATAAAATAAGATGTCAGGAAACGGCAAGCAAGGTATTTTGCTATCTTTGCTGAAAATGACCCCTGCATGCTCAAGGAAGAACGCCATCGCATCATCCTGGGGGAGGTAGAACTCCACAACCGTGTATTGCTTACCGACCTGGCCGATATCCTCGAGGTTTCGGTAGATACGGTGCGGCGCGACGTGAAGGAACTCGACGCCGAGGAGAAGCTCCGGAAGGTACACGGCGGGGCTGTTTCCCTGGGCTTTGTGAGCCCGGCCGCCACGGGGGGGCACACCTATGCGCTCGACGAAAAGCGGGCCATCGCCGCCAAGGCAGTGCGCCTGTTGCGCGACGGGGCGGTAATTTTCATCGACGGGGGCACCACCTGCCTGGAACTCGCCCGGATGATCCCCGAAAACCGTTCCCTGACCTGTTTTACCCTGAGCCTGCCCGTGGCCCTGCAATTGCTCAGCAAGCCAAGGGTCGACGTTATTTTGATCGGCGGCCAGCTTTCGCGGGAATCGCAGATTTGCACAGGGGCCAGCGCCATACACGCCCTGGCCGATATACGCGTCGACTACGGCTTTATCGGCACGGGCTATGTAGACGCCCTGCACGGGCTTACCGAGTTCGACTGGGACGTGGTGCAGGTCAAGAAATCGGTGGTGCAGGCCTCGCGCAAGGCCGTGTTGCTCTGTATTTCCGAAAAGCTGAATTCCCAGCACCGCTACCGGACCTGCGACATCAGTGCCATCAATACCCTGATAACCGAATTGCCCCCGGAGCACAACCTGCTCAATCCGTTCCGGGACCGCGACATCCATTTGCTCTGATATGCCTGACTTCAAAAAGATCACGGAATTGCCTTCCCTGCACGACAAGCTCGAGGAGCTCGACGTGGCATCGCTCCTGTACAAAATCAATGAAGAAGACCGGAAAGTAGCCGGGGCGGTACAGGCGTGCATCCCGGCCATAACGCGCCTGGTGGAGGCCCTGGAGCCCCGGTTTTTGAGCGGCGGCCGGCTTTTCTACATCGGGGCGGGCACCAGCGGGCGGCTGGGCATCCTGGACGCTTCCGAAATCCCGCCTACCTACGGCATGCCCCACGACCGGGTCATCGGGCTTATAGCAGGCGGAGACCAGGCCATTCGAAGATCGGTGGAACACGCCGAAGACGACACCGAACAGGCCTGGAAAGACCTGGAGGCCCATGGGGTTGGCCCATTGGATACCCTGGTGGGCGTCGCCGCCTCGGGCACCACCCCGTACGTGCTGGGCGGCATTACCCGGGCGCGTTCCGAAGGCCTGCTCACGGCCGGCATTACCAACAACCCGGGCTCCCCCCTGGCCGGGGCGGCCGAGATTCCCATTGCCATTGTGGTGGGCCCCGAATTTGTGACCGGGAGCACGCGCATGAAAAGCGGCACCTCCCAGAAACTCGTGCTGAACATGATCTCCACCGCCCTGATGATCCGCATCGGGCGCGTGCAGGGCAACAAGATGGTGCATATGCAGCTCACCAACAACAAGCTGGTAGACCGGGGTACGCGCTATCTGGTGGAGAGCCTGGGCTTGTCGTATGAGGAGGCCGGGCAGGCCCTGAAACAGTACGGTTCGGTGCAGCAAGCCCTGGAAGCCTTGCGGGGCGGTTCCTGACCAGGCTCGGACAGGGGCTCAGCCTGCGCTTATTCCACCGGCACCAGGCGGTAAATGCCCTTCCCTTCCACGGCCGCATACACATACCCGTCTGGCCCCTGTCTTACATTGCGGACCCGGCCGGTGCCTTCGAGCAGTTTTTCGCGGTAGACTACCCGGGACCCTTCCAGTTCCAGGCGCTCCAGGTATTGGAAAGAAAGCGACCCCACCAGCAGGCTGCCCCGCCAGGCCGGGTACCGGTCAGACGTCACGAAGGCCATCCCGCTGGGGGCGATCGAAGGCACCCAGTAGTGGATGGGCTGTTCCATGCCCGGCATTTCGGTCTTGTCGGTTATGGGCGTTCCGTCGTAATTGATCCCGTAGGTAATCACCGGCCAGCCGTAGTTGGCCCCCTTCCGGATAATATTGATCTCGTCCCCGCCCCTGGGGCCGTGTTCGTGTATCCAAATCTCCCCGGTATCCGGGTTTCGCGCCATGCCCTGCGGGTTTCGGTGCCCGTAGGAGTAGATGGCGTCCAGACCGTCCGCGCCCACAAAGGGGTTGTCTGGGGGTATGCCGCCATCGTCGAAGAGCCGGTA
>DATIPV010000319.1:0-2872 GCA_035471525.1 Robiginitalea sp. | reverse complement strand
GAGGGCCTCCCTGAAATTGGCAGAGGCCAGGTCGTACTGGCCGTGGAAGCCGTAGATCTCCCCCAGGGTGGTGAGGGACAGGGCCAGTTCGCGCCTGCTGCTGCGGTCGTCGAGCATCTCGATGGAGCGCGTAATGAAATCCAGGCTTTTGGCGATGTCGGTCTGTTTGTAAAAATTGGCCGAATCGAGCAAGCGCCGGTGCTGCGCCTGCAACGACTCCTGCTGCCCCCGGGCAACAGGGGCCAGCAGAAAGCAAAAAAGCAGGTATGGAAGGGCTTTTTTCATACGTCTGAGGAGATAAACTTAGTCCATTTCGGCCACATTGAAAAACCGCTCAAAGCCCAAATGGAAGGGATACGGGGCCGAAAACGGGCCTTGCCTAAAAGAGGGGTACCCCAGCCTAACCCGCCGGGCCCGATGCCTCATTCCCGGTTTTTTTCCGGATAATTTCCTCCTAGCTTGGCCATTGAATCCAAAAAATAGCAACCTCATGAAAACGAAAACCACTTTCAGCCTGTTCCTGCTCCTGGGCCTTACCGGCCTGTTAGGCCTGGCCGCCGAAGGCCCCGGCGACAGACCCGGCAAGACCCGCCAGAGCAAGGTGCAAATCGCCCTGTTGCTCGATACCAGCAACAGCATGGACGGCCTTATCCAGCAGGCCAAGGCCACCCTGTGGAACCTGGTGAACGAATTCTCGCAGGTGCGCTGCCGGGAATCGCGGAGCCCGGAGCTGGAAATTGCCCTGTACGAATACGGAAACGACGGGCTTAGCCCCCGCGAAGGGTTTATCCGTCAGGTGCTTCCCTTCAGCCAGGACCTGGACGAGATTTCCCAGCGGCTGTTCTCGCTTACCACCAACGGCGGGGAGGAATACTGCGGGCAGGTAATTCAGACGGCCCTGCGCCAGCTCACCTGGAGCAAGCAGCCCACAGACCTGAAATTCATCTTTATTGCCGGGAACGAACCCTTTAACCAGGGGCAGGTGCCCTATGAAGCGGTGCTGGACCATTCGGCCGAGAAAGACCTGGTGGTAAACACCATATTTTGCGGTGACTACGAGCTGGGCAGGCGCACCCTGTGGGCAGACGGGGCCCGGAGGGGGCGCGGGGAGTACTCGGCCATAGATCATAACCGGGCCGTGGTGCACCGCCACACGCCCTACGACGAGATCATTATAAGGCTCAACCGCGATCTGAACAGCACCTACATCGGATACGGCCGCGGGGGAGCCGAGAAGAAGGCGCGGCAGGCCGCCCAGGATGCCAATGCCCTGGAGATGGAAGCACCCGTACTGGTGGAGCGGGCCGTAAGCAAAAGCTCGGCCTACTACAGGAACACCGGCTGGGACCTGGTAGACGCCTATAAAGACGAGTCCCTGAAGCTGTCCGAACTGGACCGGGAAGGGCTGCCGCAGGGGTTGCAGAACCTCAGCGAAACAGAGCTGAAATCGCATCTGGAGCAGCAGGGGATACGGCGCCGGGAGATACAGGAAGAGATTCGGGAGCTCAACGCCAGGCGCGAGGCCTACCTGTCGGAGGAACAGGACGGGGAAGGATCCGAATTGCAGCGGGCCCTGCTGGAAGCCGTAAAAAAGCAAGCCGGCAGAAAGGATTTCCGGTGGGTTGAATAACCGGAGATGACAGGAGGATGGTGCGGTTGGCAGGCGCCCGGCAAATCGAATCTGATGGGCCGGGCGCTTTTTCATAAGGGAAACACCCGAAAAGCCAGGCTTCGCAGCGAGGATGCGTTACGAGGGTGAGCGAAAAAGCGCAGGGCAAGGCGGCGGGGAAAATCATCCGCAGTCTTCGCCCCGCTACGTCGAGGACGGATTTTTCCCGGCAACGCAGCCATGCGTTTTTGCAGCCACCCGTAGTAGCATCCGAGAAAAGAAGCGAACCTAATAATCTGCAGCCGGGCAGAAACAATCAAAGCGGTCTTCCCGCTCGGGGCCAAAGTCGTAGCCCAGGGTAATCTGGTGGAAGCCGCCGTTGTCGAGGCGGATGTCGCCGGACTGGTACGAATAGTTGTAGGAGAACATGAAGCGGTTTACGTTCAGGCCAACGATGGGGGTAAATAGCTGCAGGCGCTGCTCCCCGAAAGTGCCGCCGGATACGTACTGGGCCCCGTCAAAGCTGCGCCGGTACGAAAGGCCGCCCCACACAGTCCCGAAAGAGACGTCCCGGTAGACCTTGGCGTTGATGTCCACAGCCTTTTCGCTGGTGAATTCGGTCATCTGGAGCATCACGGAGGGCTCCACCCGCCATTCGCTTTTGCCGAAGATATAGCCCACCGAAAAGAGGTAGCGCCTCAGGTTGTCGATTACCGGCACGTTGTCGGGGTCGGCACGGCCGATGCGGTAGAGCTTGCGCTCTGTTTCGAGTACATTCAGGATGGTGGCGTGGGCATAAAATTCCATATAGGAATACGACATCCCCAGGTCGACATTGAAATAGGTGGCGCTGATCTTGGAACCGGTTACGATAGGGTCTGGCACCACCGAGCGGAAATCGGTTTCGTCCAGGCTGCTCTGGAGCAGGGTGGGGCTGATCCCGAAAGAGAGCTGGTTGAGTACCCGCACGTCGCCCCCGAAATTAAGGTGGTGGGCATATGTGAGTTTAAAGCCTGTCTGGGCGTGGTATCCGTTGGCGTCGTTAAACAGGATCGCGCCGATGCCGCTGCGGGTTTCCGGGATGCGGTAGTGGACGTTAAGGGTCTGCATATTGGGGGCCTCGTCGACACTGAACCATTGCTTGCGCGCGGTGAGCCGGATCTTCCCCCCCTGCCCGATACCCGCCATGGAGGGGTGTACCAGGTAATAATTGTCTGACAGGTAGTCGAAATATACCGGGATTCCTTCCTGGGCCCCGACGCT
>DATIPV010000318.1:0-8494 GCA_035471525.1 Robiginitalea sp. | reverse complement strand
TTGGCCGCGATCCAGGTCCTGAAGGAGTGGTGGAACACCCGGTACTCTTCCCAGGCATCGCCCACCTCGTCGGTGTAATCGATGCGCACCCCCTTGTCGGAAGGATTCACCTTGCGGCGGCGCTTGTAAACCGGCAAAAATACGGGTTCGATGCCCGAGGTGGTCTGGGTCATCAGGCTGGTGGTGCCGGTCGGGGCAATGGTCAGCAGCGCTATGTTCCGCCGGCCGTGCTCCAGCATTTCGTAATACAGTTTTTCATCGGCCTCTTTCAGCCGCTGCATAAAGGGATTGTCCTGTTCCCGCTTGGCATCGTACAGCGGAAAAGCCCCCCGTTCCCGGGCGGTTTTCACCGACCCGCGATAGGCTTCCAGGGCCAGGGTTTTATGGACCTTCACGGAAAAATCGCGTGCCGGTTCGGTCCCGTATCGCAGCCCCAGGGCAGCCAGCATATCGCCTTCGGCCGTAATGCCGATGCCGGTACGCCGCCCTTCCGAGGCCTTGGTGCGGATCTGATGCCACATCCGCAGCTCCACCCGTTTGGTTTCGTCCAGCTCGGGGTCCGCTTCGATTTTATGCAAAATGGCCTCCACCTTTTCGAGCTCCAGGTCTATGATGTCGTCCATAAGGCGCTGGGCATGCGCCACGTGTTCCCTGAAGCGCCCGAAATCGAACTGCGCATCGGCAGTAAAGGGGCGGTCTACATACGAAAGCAGGTTTATGGCCAGCAGCCGGCACGAATCGTACGGGCAGAGCGGGATTTCCCCGCAGGGATTGGTCGAGAGGGTCTGGTAGCCCAGGTCGGCGTAGCAGTCGGGCAATGATTCGCGCAGGATGGTATCCCAGAACAGGATGCCCGGCTCGGCCGATTTCCAGGCATTGTGCACAATGGTATTCCAGAGCTCGCGGGCCCGGATGGTGCGGGTAAACTTCGGGGTGGGGCTGTCGATGGGGAACTGCTGGGTGTAGGGGGCATCGTGTACCACGGCCTGCATAAAGGCGTCGTCGATGCGCACCGAAATGTTGGCCCCGGTTACTTTCCCCTCCTCCAACTTGGCATTGATAAAATCGGCTGCGTCGGGGTGCCGGATGGAAACCGAAAGCATGAGCGCGCCCCTTCGGCCGTCCTGGGCCACCTCGCGGGTCGAGTTGGAATAGCGCTCCATAAAAGGGACCAACCCCGTGGAGGAGAGGGCCGAATTCTTGACAGGCGAACCCTTTGGGCGGATGTGCGAAAGGTCGTGCCCAACCCCGCCGCGCCGCTTCATGAGCTGCACCTGCTCCTGATCTATTTTCAGGATGGCCCCATAGGAATCGCCCCCCCCATCGGTACCGATCACAAAGCAGTTAGACAGGGACGCAATCTGGAACGGGTTCCCAATCCCGGCCATGGGGCTGCCCTGGGGCACCAGGTAACGGAACCCCTGCAGGAGGCCGTAAATTTCCTTTTCGGGCAGCGCATTCGGATAACGGGCTTCGATCCGGGCCAGCTCGGAGGCAATCCTCCGGTGCATGTCGTCGGGGGTGCGTTCGTACAGGTTGCCCTGTGAGTCTTTCAGGGCGTATTTGTTCAACCAGACACTGGCCGCCAGGTCATCGCCATTAAAATAGGCAATGGAAGCCTCAAGGGCTTCCTCGTGGGAATAGGTGCGGGTGGTGGCGGTGGCAGTAAGGGTCGACATAAGGCTAAGGGGTTGATTTTGCGTTAAAACCGTGAAGGTAGACCGGCCCGTTTTGCCCCACTTATGACTTTTGTCAGGTGCCTGAAACACAATCATTTACAAGTGCTTGAATATCTGCATATTAGAAAGTTATCAACTGGAATTTGTGGAAAAATTCTTACCTGGGGAAGCCTGCACCAGCTAACTATCCGCCTGATTACCCGTAAACTTTCTCAAAAGCATTCCCATCCCCGTGCCATGGCCCGCAACCTGAAAACCAATACCTTTAACATACAAACTGCCATACCATGAAAAACCCTTCGATCCAAACCGTAATTGCCGCCTTCTTCAATGCCCTGGAAGGGGAAGTGGCCCGGGCCATGCAAACACCCGAAGACGCGCGCATTTCCAACGGGAATGTTGCTGTCTGCGTCATCGATTCGGAAGGCATGGTGCACGGCAAGCTCTTCGGCAGCAACAAGCCGCGCCAGCGTCAGGCCTTCCGCGTGGCCTGGACCAAGGCCAGCCAGGTGTGGCTCACCGGGGTCGAAACGGGCGAATACGAGCGTCGGGTGTTTACCGGGGAAATCCCCGAGAATGCAAACGGCATCGACAACCCCGACCTGGTGGGCTGGGTGGGCGGCCAGCCGCTAACCCTGAACAACGGCCTCCATTTCTCGATTGGCTTCAGCGGCTTCCGCGGCACCACCGACAAGCAGCTGGTGCTCGATGCGTTTGAAAAGTTGGGCTTGCTTTCCTGACCCTCCCGGGGTTGTTTCCAGACTCGCATTGGCGCATGTACCTATTTATATATAGGCCTGCCTGCTGATTGTAAAGAGCAGGGAAGGCGGGTATCTTGTTCCCGGGGGTTTTGGGGCGTTTCCCCTTTTTCAATTTAGTCAATCAGGGATTTCGCCAATTGGGCAATTGCCCTGCCGTTGGCCTACTCTGAACTCCTTCCGCTTACACCGGCACCCTATTGCCCGCCTCCCTCCAATGGTTTATATTGTAATCAGTCAAACAGCAGGTCTTTATAAAGAGCCCGGACAATCAAGCCAAAAATGAAAATCTTCTATTGGATAGCCGCCTTTGCACTTTTGGCAAATGCAGGCAATCAAAACCCACGTTACGAAAGCCGCGGCAGCGCCGCCCCTGCGAATATAAAAGCCCTGATCATCGACGGGCAGAACAACCATTACGTGTGGCCGAAAACCACCATGATGATGAAGTCGTACCTGGAACAGACCGGGCTTTTCGAGGTTTCCATCCACCGCATGGATTCGGTCTGGCTGGGGATTAAATACAATAAGTCCCGGCCGGAAGCCTACACGTCGTTTATTGAAACATACCCGCTCGATGCGTCTGCATACGAAATATCGCACGACCCGATCAAAACCTCCCGGTTTTCCATGGATTTTGGGCAGTACGATGTGGTGATCTCAAATTTAGGGGCGTCCTCACCCCTGTGGCCTGCCGAGACCCGGGAGGCGTTCGAAACCTATATGAGAAACGGCGGCGGTTTCGTGGTGGTGCATGCGGCCGATAACGCCTGGGGCGACTGGGCAGAATTCAACCGGATGATCGGAGGGGGCGCCTGGGGCGGGCGCAATGAACAAAACGGTCCGTATGTATATTATAATGATGCAGGCGAACTCATCCGCGACCCTTCGGAAGGCGTGTGCGGCTCCCACGGGCCGGAATACGAATTCGAGCTCACCACCCGGGCGCCTGAGCACCCCATCATGAAAGGCTTGCCGGCAACCTGGCTGCATACGCAGGACGAATTGTACGAACGGCTGCGGGGGCCCTTTGAAAATGCCACCATCCTGGCCACGGCCTATGCCGATGTGGAGAAAAACGCCCCACCCTGGAACCCGGCTGTGGTAGGACTCGGGCAGCACGTGCCCCAGTTGATGGCCATTCAATACGGACAGGGGCGCATTTTCCACACCACCCTCGGGCATTTCGATTACTCCATGGCTTGCGTCGGTTTTATCACCACCTTCCAACGCGGGTGCGAGTGGGCCGCCACGGGCAATGTGACCCAGGCAGTGCCGGCCGATTTCCCGACGGCGGCCAAATCGGTTTCCAGGGCCTGGGGGGAGTGAGGGTTGAGAGGCTGCTATATTTTAGGGTTTCTCGTTGGATTTGTAACCAATAGGATTTCTCGGTGTGTTTTTCCTTTCAACCAGCTTTTTTATGGCCTTGAATACAATCTGAAATTGTTCGTTGTATTTTTTCTCAAGATAATTCAACTTTCTTTCCAGGTCACGATTATCCTGAAGCATTCTTCGCACATGAACGAACGTACGCATGATGGCTATATTTACTTCTATCCCCTTTTTGCTTCTAAGACGCTGGATAACATGGCCACGCCCTGCTCTGTAAATGCCATTGGAATGGCGCCCCCTAATTGGCGTTTATCAGGTATCACATTTTGTGATACCAATTGTTCAATTTCGGATTCATTCAATTGAAACATGAAATCTTCGGGAAATCTGCCTGAATTTCTCCTGACTTGTTGCTTTAGAGCGCGCGTCTCTACCTCATACATCTGCGCCAGGTGGAAATCCAGCATTACGCGTTCACCCCTTAAATAAAGAATTGATTTTGCAATTTCACGATCTCCCTTTGGTAATTTCATACATCCCAATGCGGATTCTGAGGTATCACAATTTGTGATACCACCCTGAAATTGCCTTTCATTTCCTGGAATTTGGAATTTGGGATTTGGAATTTGGACTTTCCTGGATTACGCCTGCGGCGTGATCCAGAGTGGGGGGTGTCTGAAGCAAACCCCGTCAGCGCTTTGGCGCTGACCTGTTTTTTCATTCCGTCCGAAATCTCAAGCAAGCCTGGATTTCTCCTGGAATGAAAAAACCCCGACGGAAAAAGCCGTCGGGGTTTGCTTCGTCGGGATGACTGGATTCGAACCAGCGACCACTTGCACCCCATGCAAGTACGCTACCAGACTGCGCCACATCCCGTGAACATTACTCTATTTCAATTTGGTTTCACCGCTATTTCGGATTCAGCTTTCTTTCAGCGACCATCCCGCCCCAGGCGGGATACGCTACCAGACGCAGCCTGCCCCGAGTTTACCGAGGGGCCACATCCCGGATTTCCGTTTCGGCTTGCAAATATAAAACAATCCTGAGATTTACTCCCAAGACTTTTTTGAAAAAGAATACCCCGTTCCTAAAGGCCCGGGGTTCTTTCCTAGTCTTTTTGTGGGTTTTAAGAATTCTTTTATCTTTGGTTACCAAACGGCCGGTTCCGGCCATCAATTTTCCGACACGATTCGTGCCAAAAAAACATAGGATTTTAGGATTTAATGATTTTTATCATAAGAGGACGGATTTTCCTCTTATAATTTCGTACCATAAAATATCTTTTAAATGACCGGCTTTATGAAAACACAAAGGTTACTTCAGTTACTGATCATCCTAGCATCGGGATTCTTCATGCAATGTACCAGCGATCCGATTCCTGGCCCGCCCGGGGCAGACGGGGCTGATGGCATAGATGGAATTGATGGGATAGACGGGGTAGACGGCACTACTTCCTGTGTCAGCTGCCACTCCAACGAATACCGCGATCCCATCCGCCTGGCCTATGCTGAATCCAGGCATGGCAGCTCAGTCGGCACCCAATGGGCAAGAAGAGGACAAAGTGCCTCCTGTGCCCGTTGCCACGGCAACGAGGGATTCGTAGATTACCTCTCCGGGCTTTACGTGGATAGCCTCGGGAATGCCATCGCCAACCCAGACGGCTACCTTGTGGGCAACCCCATCAACTGCAGCGGATGCCACGACATGCACCGTTCCTTCAACTTTGAGGAAGACGGCAACGACAAGGCCGTGCGGAGCATTGAGCCCGTGGATCTGTTCCTGGATCCGAACGTCACCATCGACATCCGGAATACTTCGGACGAGCTGGGGCTCAGCAACCTCTGCGTAAACTGCCACCAACCCCGCGACAGCTATGAAATCCCCGGCCCGACCGCAGATTACATTGTAACCAGCAGCCGTTTCGGCCCACACCACGGCCCCCAATCCGTTATGCTCGAGGGCATCATGGGAGCCAACATTTCAGGATCTGTTGCCTATCCGGGAGTCGGTTCAGCAGGCCACCGGGAAGGATCTTCCTGCATCGCCTGCCACATGGGCGAGTCCAGCGATCCGGAACAAGGCGACCACACCTGGAAAGCGGCCGACGACACCTGTCTGAACTGCCACTCCAGCCGACCTGCAGAGGTGACTGGGTTTGAGGATGACTTCCTGCGCCTTAAAAATCTGTTAATAGCCGCGGGAGCCCTTGATGAAGAAGGAAATACGGTACGAGACACCTTACCGGCCCACGTGGCTCAGGCTACCTGGAACTGGCGCTACCTGTATCAGGACCATTCCCATGGTGTCCATAACCCGAATTACGCCAAGGCGCTTCTCAAGAACTCCATCGAGGCCCTTGAAAATTAGTAATCATGTCCATCCCCGGCCCTCCCGGCCGGGGATTTGGTCAGGTACCCACTAAACGTGTAAGCATGAACCAGATTGTAAAAATAATACTGGCGTTGGGATGCTGTTTGGCTATGAATTCCTGTTACTACGACGAGGAATTGCCAAAAGAACCCATTCCGGATCCGGATCCCGACACCCCGATTTCCTTCCGGACAGACGTAGAACCCCTGTTCTCAAGGAGTAACACTTACTGTATACAATGCCACAATGGCTCCCGGAGCCCCGATTTGCGGGTGGGAAACGCGTATGATGCGCTCGTTCCGGCCTATGTGACCGCAGGAGACGCCGAAGGCAGTTTGTTCTACCAACGCCTGCCCGGCATCGGCCACAGAATAGATGTGGGATTTGTCCTGAGTGCAGACGACATTTCGCTCATCAAGGGTTGGATCGACCGTGGCGCCGAAAATAATTAAAAGACCAGCAAGACTTTGTATTATGAAAAAAGGCATTCTATTTGCGACAGTTTCCCTGCTGATACCGGTTCTGGCCCTGGGCCAGGATACGGCCCAGGATACCGTGCCCGACAGACCTGAACGGCCGGCCTTTGAAAGCAGCTATATCATTGATAACCCCTCGGACGTGCTCTACCAGAAAAACACCCTGGAGTTCATGATTAACCACCGTATGGGTCTCATTAATGACAGTGATGGCTCGAACGACCTGTTGGGGCTCTACGGAGCAGCCAATATCCGTATCGGCCTGACCTACACCATCCACGATCGGCTTCAGATAGGATTTGGCACCGAGAAAGTGGAAAAGTACCAGGATTTTAACTGGAAGGTTGGCCTGCTGAGACAGACCCGCTCCGACCGCATCCCGGTAAATGTTACCTACTACGGGAATTTTGTGATCGACGCCAGCACGCGCAATAACTTTGCACTCGACCAGCACCGGTATTCCTTCTTCAACCAGCTGATCGTCTCGCGGCGGTTCTCCAGGAATTTCTCCATGCAGGTGGCCCCCAGCGTTTCCCATTACAACCTGGTGCCCCAGCGCATGCGGAACGATATGGTCGCCCTTTCTGTGGGCGGACGCTATAAAATAAGCCCGCAGACCGCTGTGATGTTCGACTACACCCATCCCTTCGTCCACCATTTGGACGGGGTTGACCTGGACATCGATCCGGAGCCCGGTTTAAGCATTGGCGTTGAATTTGCCACCTCGGGGCACGCGTTCCAATTGTTCGTGTCCAACTACTACGGGCTGATTCCTCAGAAGAACGTGATGTTTAATCAGAATTCCTTTTTCGACGGGGACATCCTGGTTGGCTTCAACATAACTCGTAAATACAACTTCTGAATTTTTCCAGGATCCATTTTTGGTTCCCCAGGATACGTGTGTTAAAACCATACCAATGAGTGACTCAAATAAAAAGATGCCCCGGAGGAAGCTGCTGCCGCTGCTGGCCGGTGCCCTGGTCCTGCCCTATGTGGGAATGGGGAAAGGCGCAGATCCAAGCCCGCTGCCCGGGCCCGCGGAAGACGAAGGCGAATTTATGACCCTTTTGAAACCCGATGGGACCGTGGTAAAAGTACCCCGGAAAACCGTAGAGCAGGCGCGGATAGTCCAGAAGAATATTTCCAACGGGGCACTCCTGGGATGGTTGAAAACCCCTAACAAGTAGCAAGGCGTCATGAAAGATTCGAAAAACACCCGCAGGGAATTCATGGACCAGGGCCTGAAGGCAGCCTTGCTCGGGGCCGTGGCCACAGGCGCCCTCAAATCGCTTAACAGTTGTTCCTCCCCTAAAAAGGACGGGGAGGAGACTGTGGAACTGATGACCACCGATGGCGATGTGATCGAAGTGCCCGCCTCCCACCTGCAGGAGATGACAACCCTGAAGGGCGACGATTACAATGTAAGGGAAGGCTATCCCAACCGCAAATTCGTGATGGTGGTAGACCTGGCCCGTTGCAAGAATGCCAAGAAATGCATGACTTCGTGCAACAAGAACCACTTTGTGACGGGCGACAACGCCTGGCTAAAGGTTTACAAGATGCAGGAGTCGGAAGAAACGGCCCCCTACTGGCAGCCCACCATGTGCATGCATTGCGACAAACCTGCCTGCGTGAAGGTTTGCCCGGTAGATGCCACCTTCAAGCGGCGCGACGGCCTGGTGCTGATCGACAACGAACGCTGCATCGGCTGCCGGTTCTGCATGGCGGCCTGTCCGTATTCTACCCGTGTCTTCAATTGGGAGGAACCCGAGCAGGGGGAAACTTCGGAAGTCTTCCTTCAGATGGAGATGGAGCATCCTCATTACTCTCCTGATTTCGCCGGGATGCCCAGCCGGAAAGGAACCGTGGACAAATGCGA
>DATIPV010000317.1:0-6110 GCA_035471525.1 Robiginitalea sp. | reverse complement strand
CATCGGCCAGATTTACGAGACCGTGCTGGGCTGGGCCGGCCAGAAAATGGGCAGGAAATACGCCACCCCGATTTTTGACGGGGCAACCATCCAGCAGATCGACCAACTCACCGATGAGGCCGGAATCCCGGAATACGGGCATACCTACCTCTATGACGGAGGTACCGGAGAGCGGTTCCACCAGGCCGCCACGGTAGGGGTCATCTACATGCTGAAGCTGGGCCACATGGTCGACGACAAGATGCACGCCCGCTCTATCGGCCCGTACTCGCTCATCACCCAGCAGCCGCTGGGCGGTAAGGCGCAGTTCGGAGGGCAGCGCTTCGGGGAGATGGAGGTTTGGGCCCTGGAGGCCTACGGTGCCTCGGCCACCCTGCGCGAGATTCTGACCGTTAAGTCCGACGACGTGATCGGCCGGGCCAAGACGTACGAATCCATCGTCAAGGGCGAGACCATGCCGGAACCCGGCCTGCCGGAATCCTTCAACGTACTGATGCACGAGCTCAAGGGATTGGGCCTGGACATCCGTCTGGAGGAATAAGCTGAAAATACCACACAATTAATTTAGTACCATACTGTAATGGCTCGACTTACTGATAATACACAAGTCAAGAGGTTCAACAAGATTTCCATAGGCCTGGCCTCCCCCGAAGCGATTCTGGCGGAGTCCCGGGGAGAAGTCCTGAAACCTGAAACCATCAACTACCGCACGCACAAACCCGAGCGGGACGGTCTGTTCTGTGAGCGGATCTTCGGCCCGGTGAAAGACTATGAATGCGCCTGCGGGAAATACAAGCGCATCCGGTACCGCGGCATCGTATGCGACCGCTGCGGGGTAGAGGTAACCGAGAAAAAGGTTCGCCGCGACCGGGTGGGTCACATCAACCTGGTGGTGCCCGTGGCGCACATCTGGTACTTCCGCAGCCTGCCGAACAAGATCGGCTACCTGCTGGGGCTGCCTTCCAAGAAGCTGGACATGATCATTTACTACGAGCGGTATGTGGTTATCCAGCCCGGTATTGCCAAGGGTCCCGACGGGGATGAACTGAACCAGATGGACTTCCTCACCGAGGAGGAATACCTGAATATCCTGGAAACCCTTCCGCCCGAGAACCAATATCTCGAGGAAAGCGATCCGAATAAATTTATCGCCAAGATGGGGGCCGATTGCCTGATCGACCTGCTCGCGCGCCTCAACCTGAAGGAACTTTCCTATGAGCTGCGCGACAAGGCCCACACCGAGACTTCCAAACAGCGCAAGACTGAGGCCCTGAAAAGGCTGCAGGTGGTGGAAGCGTTCCGGGAGTCTATGGACAACCGCGAGAACAATCCGGAGTGGATGATCATGAAGGTAATCCCCGTGATCCCGCCCGAGCTGCGCCCCCTGGTGCCGCTGGACGGTGGCCGTTTCGCCACTTCCGACCTGAACGACCTGTACCGCCGGGTGATCATCCGCAACAACCGCCTGAAGCGGCTCATGGAGATCAAGGCCCCGGAGGTGATCTTGCGCAACGAGAAGCGGATGCTGCAGGAAGCGGTAGATTCCCTCTTCGACAATACGCGCAAGGCTTCGGCGGTAAAGACCGAATCGAACCGGCCGCTGAAATCCCTTTCCGATTCCCTCAAGGGGAAACAGGGGCGTTTCCGCCAGAACCTGCTCGGTAAAAGGGTGGATTATTCGGCCCGTTCCGTTATCGTTGTCGGCCCGGAAATGAAGCTGTACGAATGCGGTCTTCCGAAAGACATGGCCGCCGAGCTCTACAAGCCCTTTGTGATCCGCAAGCTCATCGAGCGCGGTATTGTTAAGACGGTAAAATCGGCCAAAAAGATTATAGACAAGAAAGAACCGGTGGTTTGGGACATCCTGGAGAACGTGCTGAAAGGGCACCCGGTACTCCTCAACCGGGCCCCCACCCTGCACCGACTCGGCATCCAGGCCTTCCAGCCCCGCCTGATCGAGGGGAAGGCCATTCGCCTGCACCCGCTGGTTTGTACTGCCTTTAACGCCGACTTTGACGGGGACCAGATGGCCGTACACCTGCCGCTGGGGCCCGAGGCCATCCTGGAAGCCCAGCTTCTCATGCTGGCCTCCCACAACATCCTCAACCCCGCAAACGGGTCGCCGATTACCGTACCTTCCCAGGACATGGTTCTGGGGCTGTATTACATGACCAAGGAGCGCAGGTCTACCAAAGACGTTCCGGTAAGAGGCGAGGGGCTTACCTTTTACAGCCCGGAGGAAGTGGAAATTGCCTATAACGAAGGCCGGGCGAACCTGAACGCCGTAATCAAGGTGCGGGTGAAGGACCTCGACGAAAAAGGCGAGCTGGTCAGCAAGATCCTCGAAACCACGGTGGGCAGGGTACTGTTCAACTCTGTGGTGCCGGAAAAGGCCGGCTTCATCAACGAGGTGCTCAATAAGAAATCGCTTCGCGACATTATCGGCCGCATCCTTTCGATTACCGATGTGCCCACAACGTCCGAATTCCTGGACAAGATCAAAACCATGGGGTACGAATTCGCATTCCGGGGCGGGCTGTCGTTCTCGTTGGGAGATATTATCATCCCCAAGGAGAAGCACGACATGATCGCCGATGCGAACCAGCAGGTAGACGGCATCATGATGAACTACAACATGGGTCTTATTACCAACAACGAGCGGTACAACCAGGTGATCGACGTGTGGACCACCACCAACGCCATGCTTACCGAGCTGGCGATGAAGCGGATCCGCGAAGACCAGCAGGGCTTCAACTCGGTGTATATGATGCTCGACTCCGGGGCCCGGGGATCCAAGGAACAGATCCGCCAGCTTACCGGTATGCGGGGACTCATGGCCAAGCCGAAGAAATCCACTGCCGGGGGGGGCGAGATTATCGAGAACCCCATCCTCTCCAACTTTAAGGAAGGACTTTCGATTCTCGAATACTTCATCTCCACGCACGGCGCCCGGAAAGGTTTGGCGGATACGGCCCTGAAGACGGCCGACGCCGGGTACCTGACCCGCCGTCTGGTAGACGTTTCCCAGGACGTGATCATCAACATTGAAGATTGCGGCACCCTGCGCGGCGTCGAGGTGGAGTCTCTCCGCAAGAACGAGGAGGTTGTGGAAACCCTCGGGGAGCGCATTCTCGGACGGGTATCCCTGCACGATGTGTACAACCCCCTGACGGGCGAGCAGGTGCTGCGCGCCGGGGAAGAGATTATGGAGGCCGATATCCAGATAATCGAGTCGTCCCCCATCGATAGAGTCGAAGTGCGTTCAGCACTTACCTGCGAGGCCGCTCAGGGCATTTGCGCCAAGTGTTACGGGCGGAACCTGGCCACCAATAAAATGGTGCAGCGGGGCGAAGCCGTGGGCGTGGTAGCCGCTCAATCCATCGGAGAGCCCGGAACCCAGCTCACCCTGCGGACCTTCCACGTGGGCGGTATTGCGGGGAACATCTCCGAAGAGAGCAAGCTGGAGGCCAAGTTCGACGGTATTGCCGAGATCGAGGACCTGCGTGCGGTTACCTCCCAGGACGTCGAGGGCAAAAAGGTGGACGTGGTGATATCCCGGACCTCCGAGATCAAGATCGTGGATGCCAAATCCGGCATTACCCTGAGCACCAACAACATTCCGTACGGATCCCAGTTGTTCGTCAAGAACGGCGCCAAGATCAAGCGGGGCGATGTAATCTGCCAGTGGGACCCCTACAACGGGGTAATCGTCTCTGAGTTCACCGGGCAAATCGCCTACGAGAACATCGAACAGGGCATGACCTATCAGGTAGAGATCGACGAACAGACCGGATTCCAGGAAAAAGTTATTTCCGAATCGCGGAACAAGCGACTGATCCCGACGCTGCATATACAAAACAACAAGGGAGAGATCCTGCGTTCGTACAACCTCCCGGTGGGCTCCCACCTGATGGTAGACAACGGGGAAAAGATCACCGAGGGCAAAATCCTCGTGAAGATCCCTCGGAAGTCTGCCAAGGCAGGGGATATTACGGGGGGTCTGCCGCGTGTAACCGAGCTTTTCGAAGCCCGGAACCCCTCCAACCCGGCGGTGGTTACCGAGATCGACGGCGTGGTTTCCTTCGGCAAGATCAAGCGGGGCAACCGGGAAATAATCATCGAGTCCAAAACGGGCGAGCTGAAGAAATACCTGGTGAAGCTCAGCAACCAGATCCTGGTGCAGGAGAACGACTACGTACGCGCCGGTATGCCGCTGTCTGACGGTTCCATTACCCCGGAAGACATCCTGGCCATCAAGGGCCCGTCTGCCGTGCAGCAGTACCTGGTGAACGAAGTGCAGGAAGTGTACCGACTCCAGGGGGTAAAAATCAACGACAAGCACTTTGAGGTGGTGGTTCGCCAGATGATGCGCAAGGTCCAGATCGAAGATCCGGGAGATACCATCTTCCTGGAAGGCCAGCTGGTCCACAAAGACGACTTTATCCGGGAGAACGACGAGATCTTCGGCAAGAAGGTGGTAACCGATGCCGGCGATTCCGAAAACCTCAAACGCGGACAAATCCTGACCGTGCGCGAGCTCCGGGACGAGAACTCCATCCTGAAGCGCACCGACAAGACCCTCGCACAGGGCCGCGATGCGGTAGCGGCCACGGCCACGCCCATCCTCCAGGGTATTACCCGTGCCTCGCTGCAGACCAAATCGTTCATCTCTGCGGCCTCCTTCCAGGAGACCACCAAGGTATTGAACGAGGCGGCTGTAAACGGCAAGGTAGACGAACTGGAAGGCCTCAAGGAAAATGTGATCGTGGGTCACAAGATCCCGGCCGGAACCGGTATGCGCGACTACGACAGCATCATTGTCGGCTCCAAGGAGGAGTACGATGAGATAATGGCGCGCAAGGAAGAATTGAAATTCTAGATCAATCAAAACCCCCGGCCTTTTGCCGGGGGTTTTTATAAGCAGCACCATGTCAGATACTCCCGAAAAACCCCAGCAGAAACAGATCAATATTGAACTGGACGAGCAAACGGCCGAAGGGATCTATTCCAACCTGGCCATTATCAACCACTCGGTCTCAGAATTCGTGATCGACTTTATCAGCATTATGCCCGGCAGGCCCAAGGCCAAAGTTCAAAGCCGCATTATCCTCACCCCCCAGCACGCGAAGAAATTCCTGAAGGCGCTGGGTGAGAACGTTCAGCGTTTCGAACAGGCGCACGGCACCATCAAGGACTACGACCACCCGCCTATTCCGCTCAGTTTTGGGCCCACGGGAGAAGCTTGAAAAACCGCGCTGTACAGCGCGGTTTTTTGTTGCCCCCCCAGACCGCATCAGGGGGGCTTTTGCATCATGCCGGAAAACTGGAAAAATTTGTTGTATATTATGTTAGAAATATCTAACTTAGTGTTAGAAATAAATAACATAAGAAATCATGAAAAAGACACAATCCATGTTGATCCTGGTCCTGGCCGGAGCTGTCACTTTTTCGATGGGATTATGGTTTTATGCCCAGCGGGAACCTTTGTCCGTAACGGAGTATGTCGTGGCTGGCCTGGTGCTTTTAGTGGTGGTTTTCAGCCTGATCGTGGCCCGAAAGCGGATCAGGGATGAGAAGCGCGGCCTGCCGGCCGAAGATGAGCTGAGCAGGGATATCAAGCGACGGGCAGCGGCCAATGCCTTTATGTGGTCGTTCTACCTCTGGACCCTGATCACGGCCTTTACGGTAGATTCCGATATCCGGCCCGAACTCCCGCTGGAGGCCGGGCTGCTCGGCATGGCAGTCCTGTTTGTGGCCTTCTGGGCGTATTATTCCAAAACAGGAACCCGCGATGCTGACACGGATTAAGGAACTCCGGGCCCGCGACAGCCTCACCCAGGAAGAACTGGCCCGCAGGGTCAATGTGCGCCGGGAAACCATCGTGTTCCTGGAGAAGGGGAAGTACAACCCCTCCCTGCAATTGGCGCATGACATTGCGAAGGTATTCAGGATGCCCATAGAAGAGGTTTTTATTATGGATTAAGGCGAGGTCCCTGACCCCTGCGGAAGCTGCCGGAGAAGGCAGACGGCACCATCAAGGATTACGACCAGCCGACCCTCCTCCGGAAAGAGGCGGGCATTGGAAAACGGATCATGCGTTTCGTCAGTTT
>DATIPV010000316.1:0-5710 GCA_035471525.1 Robiginitalea sp. | reverse complement strand
AAGAACTGTCTGAAATGGTGAATGCCTACGGACCCGAACACCTCATAATCTGCCATCGCGAAGAAGCTTATTTGCTGGGCCATCTTCGGAATGCAGGATCCGTATTCCTGGGCAATTTTACCCCCGAAAGCGCTGGAGACTACGCCTCGGGCACAAACCACACGCTGCCGACCAACGGTTTTGCCCGCCAGTACAGCGGGGTGAACCTCGACAGCTATCTCAAAAGCATTACCTACCAGCGGATCACCGGCCCGGGATTGCAGGAAATTGGCCCTGCCATCGAGGTTATGGCGGCGGCCGAGGGGCTCGAGGCCCACAGACGGGCTGTAAGCCTGAGGCTGGAAACCCTGCGCACACAACAAACCGTATAATCAGAATCCCAAATGCATAATTCCGAGCGCATCGCAAAACTTGTAAGGCCCCTGATAGCTGGGCTCAAGCCCTATTCCAGCGCCCGCGATGAGTACGACGCCTCACGGGAAGCCATGGTTTTTCTGGACGCCAACGAAAATCCGTTCGAAAGCGACGTAAACCGGTATCCGGACCCGCACCAGCAGGAATTGAGGCAGTTGATTGCCTCCTTGCGGGGCGTATCCGAAAAAAGTCTGATCCTCGGCAACGGCAGCGACGATCTGCTCGACCTGATCTTCCGCGTTTTCTGCGAACCCTATACCGATCAGGTAATTTGCCTGCCGCCAACTTTCGCGATGTACAGGGTGCTCAGCCAGATGAATGGGGTGCAGCTCAAGGAGGTTCCCCTCGATGCAGCGTGGCAGCCCGATGTGGATGCCATCCTCAAAGCCTCGGGCCCCGAAACAAAAATCCTTTTTTTGTGCTCCCCCAACAACCCGACTGGCCAGAGCCTCGATAAACAGAGGGTTCTGGAACTGCTGCAGGCTTTTCCGGGCCTGGTGGTCATAGACGAGGCTTATGTGGAATTTGCCGACGATCCCGGTTTCGCCCAATACCTGCGCGAATTCGACAACCTGGTAATAACCCAGACCCTCTCCAAGGCTTACGGCCTGGCGGGTATCCGTCTGGGTGTATGCATGGCACATCCTCAGGTGATCGACTTTCTGAAAAGAGCCAAATTGCCTTATAATATCAACCTGTTGACCCAGCAACGCGCCCTGGCTGCCTTGCAGAATACGACCAAACTCGGCCGGGAAGTGGCCCTTATCCGGTCGGAACGCCTGCGCATGGAAAAGGCCCTGGCAGCTGTCCCCTTTATCGGGGAAGTATTCCCTTCCGATGCCAACTTCCTGCTGGTGCGGGTAGATGATGCCGCGCTCCGGTACAGACAACTGATTGAACGGGGCGTAGTGGTCCGGAATACTTCCAGATTCCTGCACCTGCAAAACACCCTCCGTTTTACCATTGGCAGGCCCGAGGAAAACGACCGGGTACTTGAAATCCTTACCACCCTTTAAGACATGCCCCTATCATGAAAAAGCGCAAAGTTCTATTTATAGACCGGGACGGTACCCTGATCCGGGAACCGGCCGACCAGCAGATCGATGCATTTGAGAAGCTGGCCTTTCTCCCGGGCGTGTTCGGGTATCTGGGCAGAATTGCCCGGGAACTCGATTATGAACTGGTTATGGTGACAAACCAGGACGGCCTGGGAACCGAATCGTTTCCCGAGTCGACCTTCTGGCCGGTTCAGAACTTTATCCTCGCCCTGCTGGAGCAGGAGGGGATTGTCTTCCAGGGGGTGCATATCGACCGCAGTTTCCCGGAAGAAGGCCTCGATACCCGCAAACCCGGTACCGGGATGCTCAAATCGTACCTGGAAGAAGCCTACGACATGGCCGGGAGCTACGTGATAGGCGATCGGCTCACAGATATGGAACTGGCCCGCAACCTGGGTGCTAAAGGCCTGTTTTTGGAACACCACCCCGAATTGGGGGCTGCCGAAGTGGGCACGGCTGCAGAAGAACTGCAGCGCACCATAGCCTGGTCGGGCACCGACTGGGAAGGCATATACACCTTCCTGAAATTGGGGTCGCGCCGGGCGGTAATCGAGCGAAAGACGGCCGAAACCGATATCCGGATCGAATTGAACCTCGACGGGAACGGGAAGAGCGACATTCAGACCGGGTTGGCATTTTTCGACCACATGCTCGACCAGCTCGCACGCCATGGCCAGATAGACCTGAATATCCGCGTAAACGGCGATCTGGAGGTAGACGAGCACCATACCATCGAAGACACCGCCATTGCCCTGGGGGCGGCCATTGATCAGGCTTTGGGTTCCAAGCTGGGCGTGGAACGATACGGGTTCTGCCTGCCCATGGACGATTGCCTGGCACAGGTAGCCCTTGATTTTGGCGGTCGCAACTGGCTGGTGTGGGATGCCGAATTCCGGCGGGAGAAGATTGGGGATATGCCGACAGAGATGTTCATGCACTTCTTCAAGTCTTTCTCCGACAGTGCGAGGTCCAACCTGAACATCCGGGCCGAAGGGCAAAATGAGCACCACAAGATCGAGGCAATTTTCAAGGCCTTTGCCAAGGCAATCAGGATGGCCGTGCGGCGCGATCCCGGGAAAATGATCCTGCCTTCCACAAAAGGAATGATTTGATGGACATTGTTATAATTGATTACGGGGCCGGTAACATCCAGAGCATCCGCTTTGCTTTTGAGCGACTGGGCTATAGCCCGGAACTGAGCTCAGACGCCCGCCGGATCAGGCGGGCCGACCGGGTTATATTTCCCGGCGTGGGGGAGGCTTCCAGCGCCATGGCCAAGCTCCGGCACAGCGGTCTGGACCGGCTCATACCCGAGCTCGAGCAGCCGGTGCTGGGCATCTGCCTGGGCATGCAGCTCATGTGCCGGCATTCGCAGGAGGGAGATACGCGCGGTCTGGGAATCTTCGACACGGATGTAATGCGATTCCCGGAGGGCCTGAAAGTACCTCAGATCGGATGGAACCGGCTCAACCGACTAAAAAGCCCTATTTTTAACGGGGTGGAAGAAGGGGCCTTTGTCTATCTGGTCCACAGTTTTTACGCCCCGCTATGCCCGGAGACGGCCGGGGTCTGCGACTATGGCTTCCCTTATAGCGCGGCTTTGGTAAAAGACAATTTTTACGGGCTGCAATTCCATCCCGAGAAAAGCAGCCGGGCCGGCAGCCTTATGCTGCAGAATTTTATAGAATTGCCAAATCCATGAGAATCATACCTGCCATAGATATCATAGACGGCAAATGCGTGCGCCTTACGCGGGGCGACTACGACACCCGCAAGGTGTATTACGAAGACCCGCTGGATGCCGCCAAGGCCTTCGAGGATCACGGCCTTAACTGCCTGCACCTGGTAGACCTCGACGGGGCCCGCTCGTCTCACATCGTAAACTACCGGGTATTGGAAAGGCTCACGGCCGAAACTTCCCTGCAAATCGATTTTGGCGGGGGCCTTAAAACAGACGCCGATGTGCGCATTGCCTTTGAGTGTGGGGCCAAACAAATAACAGGGGGAAGCATCGCCCTTAAAAACCCGGACTTATTCCAGTCGTGGATTGACCGGTACGGGCCCGACCGCATTATTCTGGGGGCCGATGCCGACGGGGGGAAGATTGCCGTGAACGGCTGGCAGGAAAGCAGTGACCAGGACTTGGTGCCCTTTGTGAATGCGTACAGAAAACGAGGGGTACGGTACGTGATCTGCACCGATATTTCCCGCGACGGCATGTTGCAGGGACCTTCCCTGGAGTTGTATAAAAACCTTCTTCGGGAAACCCGGACAGAGACCGGGACCCCCGGCATTGCCCTTATCGCCAGCGGGGGCGTAAGCGACCTGGACGACCTGCTGGCCCTTGAGGAAGCTGGCTGCGAAGGCGCCATAATCGGCAAAGCCCTCTATGAGGGCACGCTGACCCTGAAGGAACTGGAACGGCATATTTTATCAAACCCACACCTATGAAGGCTTCCTGGACCGAAGATTTCAAGTCGAATTGCCTGTACCGCATGGACGAATCGGTGCGCATGCTTGGCATTTGCCTGGAGCGCCTGGAACCTGGTCGCTTCTGGGAACGTCCCAATGCGGCCTCCAACTCCATCGGCAACCTTTTGTTGCACCTGGCCGGAAATATCCGGCAGTATGTGATCAGCGGGCTGGGAGGGGCGGCCGATACCCGTGTCAGGGATGCCGAGTTTTCTTCGGAAGCCATGCACGACCCCCGGGAGGTTTGGGAAAAATTCCTTCTCACCGTGTCGGAAGCCCGGGAAGTGATCCTAAGGGCATCCGAAGCTGAGTTGCTGCATAAAAAAAGAGTGCAGGGGTTTTACCTGAGCGGCCTGGGAATGGCTCTCCACGCGGTGGAACACCTGAGCTACCACACCGGGCAGGTCGCATGGGCCCTGAAGGCGGCTCAGGATACCGACCTCGGGTTTTACAGCGGCACGGACCTGAACATCAAGAATGAATGATCGCATGCTGACCAAACGAATTATCCCCTGTCTGGACATCAAGGACGGCCGCACCGTGAAAGGCATCAATTTTGTGGGCCTTCGGGATGCCGGTGACCCGGTGGAACTGGCCGCCGCCTATGCAGCCGAAGGGGCCGACGAACTGGTTTTTCTCGACATTTCCGCCACGGAGGAAAAACGGAAGACCTTGGCCGACCTGGTATGGCGGGTGGCCGAACGTATCGATATTCCCTTTACCGTCGGGGGAGGAATCTCTTCCGTCGAAGATGTAGACCTCCTGCTTCACAACGGAGCCGACAAGGTTTCTGTAAATTCGGCTGCGGTGCGCAACCCGGTGCTGATCGACAGGCTGGTGCAAAAATTCGGGTCGCAGTGCATCGTGGTGGCCCTCGACGCCAGGCAGGTAGGCCGTCAATGGCTCATACACCTGGTCGGCGGCAAGGTGCCCACGGAGGTGGAACTTTTCGCCTGGGCCCGGGAAGTGGCCGACCGGGGTGCCGGAGAGCTTCTGTTCACCAGCATGGACCACGACGGCACCAAAGGCGGCTTTGCCAACGAGGCCCTGGCCCGTCTTTCACGGGAAGTCAACATTCCGGTAATAGCCTCGGGCGGGGCCGGGACCATGGAACACTTTGCAGATGCCTTTCTGGAAGGTAGAGCCGATGCTGCCCTGGCGGCCTCGGTGTTCCACTTCAAGGAAATACCCATCCCGGACCTGAAAAGGTATCTGGCCGACCAAAATATACCCATGCGCATATAAATACCTGGAACCATGGAAACAATTGATTACAAAAAAGGAGGCGGCCTGGTGCCGGCCATCATTCAGGATGCTGACACCCGGGCTGTGCTCATGCTCGGGTACATGGATGCCGAGGCGGTGCTGGCCACTGAGACCACCGGACGGGTCACCTTTTACAGCCGCAGCAAGAAACGCCACTGGACCAAGGGGGAATCGAGCGGTCATTACCTGGCATTTGTAGATATGAAGGCCGACTGCGACGGGGATACCCTGTTGGTGCGAGCCAAACCCTCGGGACCGGTTTGCCATACCGGGACAGATACCTGCTGGGGGGAAGAAAATCGGGAAGGCCTCGAATTCCTGAATGTCCTCCAGCACCTGATAGCCGACCGCAAGAAGGAGGCGGCATCGGCCCCGGGCCCTTCGGAAAGCTATGTTGCCGGTCTTTTCCGGGAAGGCATTCCAAAGATAGCCCAGAAGGTGGGGGAAGAAGCCGTGGAAACGGTTATCGAAGCCATGGATTCCAGGGACGACCGCTTCTT
>DATIPV010000315.1:0-2701 GCA_035471525.1 Robiginitalea sp. | reverse complement strand
TCCCGCGTCAAAGCCCGGGTGCTTCGGAGCTTGATCTCGAAGACCTTTCCCACCTTGCCTTCCAGTTCCACGATGTCGCCCACCCTGAGCGACTTATCGACCAGGATCAGGATGCCGGCTATTACGTCCTGAATGAGCTCCTGAAGGGCAAGGCCCACCCCCACGAACAGGGCAGCGGAGGCCGTAATCAGTATGGTGATATCGATCCCGGCTGCGCCCATGGTCAGTAAAATCACTACCATGTAGGTGAGGTAACGCACATATTTGAACACACTGAAGAACTTGAGGCGGTCTTCGTCCTCCATCTTACGCGTAAAGAAGTTGCGCATCCCCTTTAAAACCAGACTGGTTACAAGAAATACAAGAAGAAGGGTGATAAGCAGTCCTACGGTAATATCGATCGCATTGTCGCCTTCGCCCAGGTGCAGGCCGAAGTTCCAAAACTCCTTTACGCCTGCCCAAAGGTCCTTTTCGACAAATTCCTTGACTGGTTTTACGGATTCCTGTAACATGATCTCAGTATTTTAACCATTTATACAATTCCCTGTAGGTGGGTTTTTTTCCGTACATGAGAATGCCCACGCGATAGATTTTGGCCGCCAGCCATACGATGGCCAGAAAAGTGCCTATCAGCAGGCCGATAGAGGCGAGCAGCTGCCAGAGCGGCACCCCGCCTTCCCCGATTCCCCCGGGAAGGCGCATCATCATCACGATAGGGGATGTGAGCGGAAAAATCGAAAATGCCACGGCAATGGGGCCGTGCGGATTTGAAAATACGGAAAAGAAGCCCACGTAAATGGCCAGCATCAGCGGCATTATAATGGGGAATATGAACTGCTGGGTATCGGTCTCGTTGTCTACGGCCGCGCCGATCGCAGCGTATATGGAACTGTAAATCAGGTAGCCCAGCACGAAATAAATCAGGAAGCAGCCCACCAGCAACCCCATGGGGATCTTCAGGAATTCCTCCACCAGGAGCTGGCTTGTGTCATCGCCGCGTAGCGCGCTTTCTGCCAGGCTGGCCTCCAGGCCCCCGGTTCCGGGGCGTTGCATCAGGATGGCCGGATCGATGTCGAGGAACAGCATTACGGCCACCATGAGCAGGGAAGCCGAAAAGATCCAGATCAGGAACTGGGTTACCCCGGCCAGGGAGGTGCCGATAATCTTGCCCAGCATGAGTTGGAAGGGCCGTACCGACGAAATGATCACTTCGATGATCCGGGAAGTCTTTTCTTCTATAACCGAACGCATCACAAAACCCCCGTAGATGATAATGAACATCATGATCAGATATCCGAAGGCACCTCCTACCAGGGCCTTGAACTCATTGATGCCCTTCCCGCTGCGCTGGCCCGAGAAGGTGGCCGTATTGATCTCATAGCCCGTGCGAACCTGGGCGTACTGGTCGGTGCTAACCCCCAGCTGTTGCAGGCGAAATTCGCGCAGCCGCTCCTCAAAAATCCCTTCGAGCGTCTCGAGCACCCCGGTATTGGGAGCGTCTTTCGTATAGAGAAAGGCATCTTCGGTCACGCTTTCCAGGGAAGCCCGCTGTGGCAGGTGCAGCAAGCCGTAATAGCCCATGGCCAGCGCGCTGTCTTTGGCGGTCTCCAGCCCGATCCCTTCGAATTGCACAAACGCCAGGGCCCTTTTCGATTCAAAATCGGCCGTAAAAAAGGGGCTTTCGTTCAGCACGGCGATGAGGCGTTTCTCGTTGTCGTTCATCTTGGTCAGGTAGGCGATCAGCACTATCATGCCCACCAGCAAAATGGGGCTCAGAAAAGTCATGATCACAAAGGACTTGTTCCGCACCTTGGCCAGGTATTCGCGCCGGATGATCAGGCCTAGCTTACGCATGGGATTCCTGTTTTTGGACGGTTTGTATGAAAATGTCGTTGGCCGACGGGATCAGCTCGCGGAAAGCGGCCAGGTTGCCGTGTTCCGAAAGGAAGTGCAGCAGTTCCCCCTTCTCGCTATCCTGCAACTGCAGGGTAAAATCCCAAGCGTTATCCTCCGGATCGAAGCGCGGCCCGAATAGCGGCAGGTGCCCGAGCAGTTCTTCCGGGGCCGGTGTCCCGTTCAGGGGCACCCATCGGATTTCGTACAGGTTTTGTCTGTGCGTCTTCTTAATGGCCGACAATTTGCCTTCCAGAATCAGGCGGGAGCGGTGGATCAGCCCGATGTACTCACAGAGCTCCTCAACCGATTCCATCCGGTGCGTCGAAAAAATAATGGAGGCCCCGTCTTCCTTCAGTGCCAGTATCTGTTCCTTGATCAAAGCGGCGTTGATCGGGTCGAAACCGCTGAAGGGCTCATCGAATATGAGCAGTTTCGGCCGGTGCAACACCGTCACGATAAACTGCACCTTCTGGGCCATCCCTTTGGAAAGTTCGTGTACCTTTTTATGCCACCAGTCGCCGATATCCAGTTTCTCGAACCAGTAGGTAAGCTGCTTTTTGGCCTCGGCCCGGCTCAGGCCTTTGAGCTGGGCCAGGTACATGACCTGCTCCCCTACCTTCATGCTCTTGTACAGGCCCCGCTCCTCGGGCATGTATCCGATCTGGGCAATGTGCTCTGGCGCGAGCGGTACCCCGTCCAAGAGCACCGTCCCCTGGTCCGGAAAGGTAATCTGGTTGATGATGCGGATAAGGGTGGTCTTACCCGCTCCGTTGGGCCCTAGCAGCCCGAATATGGAGTTTCTCGG
>DATIPV010000314.1:0-8405 GCA_035471525.1 Robiginitalea sp. | reverse complement strand
CTGATTCCACTGTTACCGACTGTCCGGGCAGATCGGCCACCGGCGGGATGCGTGTCTGCTGGCCCCGGAAAGTGCCGCCTATCCCCACCTGCTGGAGCAATTTCAGGGTCATTCGGATATAGGGAACTGAGGTTATGGTGCCTTCCAGGTTAATTTCCAGCCCTTCCGGCAGGGAAGGGGCGATCAGCATCAGGGCCGAGATGTACTGGCTGCTCACATCGGCGGGCAGCGTTACCCGGGAGCCCCCGAGGCGCTTGCCGCGGATGTGCAGGGGGGGGCATCCGTCGGCCTCCAGGTACCCGATGTCGGCGCCCAGGGAGCGCAGGGCCTCTACCAGTATGCGGATGGGGCGCTCCTTCATCCGATGGGAACCCGTGAGAACCGTTTCACGGCCTTCCCGGCTTGCGAAATAGGCCGTCAGGAATCGCATGGCTGTTCCGGCATGGTGAATGTCTACGGTACGTCCCCTGGCCCGCAGGCCTTCCTGCATGAGCACGGTATCGTCTGAGTTGGACAGGTTTTCGATCCGGATTCCCGGATAAAGGGCCTGCAGCAGCAGGAGCCGATTCGACTCGCTCTTGGAGCCGGTAATGGTGATATCCCCTCGCAGCTGGGTGTTCTGAGGGCCGGTTAGCTGGATGTACAAGGGTTGGGGCTTAGGTTGCTCATGCCAAAACAATAGTTCATTTCAGCTTTTGGTTCTCCTGGTGCCGCTGGCGGTCGCGACGGGTCTTAAGCTCGAGTTTCCGGGCAAAGGCCTCTTCCAGGTCCACGCCGGTCTGGTTGGCCAGGCAGAGCACTACGAACACCACATCGGCCAGTTCCTCTCCCAGGTCCTTCTCCCGGTCAGACTCTTTTTCGCTCTGCTCCCCATAGCGGCGGGCAATAATACGGGCCACCTCCCCCACCTCCTCGGTGAGCTGGGCCATGTTGGTAAGCTCGTTGAAATAGCGGACCCCATGGGCTTTGATCCATTCATCCACCGCCTGCTGCGCGTTCCTGATATCCATGCACTGGTGTTTCTGCCAAAGCTACTCCTTGCTGCCCTTATTTGCAAACGGCACAGGGGCGTCTATTCGCGGTTACGGGAATCGATCCAGATGGTCACCGGCCCGTCGTTGCTCAGGCCCACCTGCATATCGGCCCCGAATACGCCCGTGCCCACTTTTCTGGCCAGCAGGCCCTCCATTTCTGCCACAAAGGATTCGTAGAGGGGCACGGCCTCTTCCGGACGGGCTGCCCGGATGTAAGACGGGCGGTTGCCTTTTCGGGTAAGCGCCAAAAGGGTAAACTGGCTCACCACAATAAGGTCGCCCCCGGTTTCGAGTATGGAGCGGTTCATCACCCCCTGCTCATCGGCAAATATCCGTAAGTTGGCAATTTTGCTGGCCAGCCAGGTAATGTCTTCGGGGCCGTCGCCCTGTTCGATACCCAACAACACGAGCAGCCCGGGCCCGATTTCGGAAACCGTCTCTGCGGCCACTTCCACACGGGCTTCCCGTACACGTTGTATCACGGCTCTCATACTGGGCAGATTTTAGCGGTAGGTATCTTCTTGTCCCGTCACCATCTGAACATAGGAATGGTAGCGGCTCCCGGAAATGCGCCCCTCTTCCAGGGCCTGTTTAACCGCGCACTGTGGCTCGTCCAGATGCAGGCAGTTGTTGAACTTGCATTCCGCCTTCAGCGCGAAAAGTTCCGGAAAGTAATCCCCGATCTCGTCGGGATCCATGTCTACCAGGCCAAAGCCCTTGATCCCGGGGGTGTCGATGATGCGCCCACCAAAGGACAGGTCGTACATCTCAGCGAAGGTGGTGGTGTGCTGCCCCTGCCGGTAGAGCTCGGAAATCTCTGTGGTCTTCAGTTCCAGCTCGGGGGCGATCCGGTTTACCAGGGTCGATTTTCCCACTCCGGAATGCCCGGCAAAAATGGAGGTCTTGCCTTTCATACGTTCGATAACCCGGTTTACGCCTGTACCCAGCTTCGCGGAAATCCCCAGGCATTCATAGCCGATTTCCCGGTAGAGTGCCTCCAGTTCGCGCCATTCCTCGAGGGCTTCTGGCCCATAGGCATCTGTCTTGTTGAATAGCAGAATGCAGGGGATGTCGTAAGCCTCGGCCGTCGCCAGGAAACGATCGATAAAGACCGGGAGCGTTTTGGGGTCTTCCAGGGTAATCAGCAGGAAGACCTGATCGATGTTTGCCGCGATGATATGGGTCTGCTTGGAGAGCTTCACGGCCTTTCTTACCAGGTAGTTCTTGCGCGGCAGAATGGCCTCGATGGTACCCACTGTTTCATCCCCGATCGTTTCCAGGCCGAATCTGACCTGGTCGCCCACAGCGATCGGGTTGGTGCTCTTGATCCCCTGGATGCGGAACTTGCCTTTGATCCGGCAGTCGAAAACTTCCCCGGCCACGGTTTTAACCGTATACCAACTTCCGGTCGATTTATAAACAGTTCCCAGCATTTTAGAATTTCGTGCTTCGCAAAGTAAGAATATTCACGTAACATTGTACTACTACTAAAATCAACGTAAATCTCAAACCAAAAAACAAAAGACGTTACATGAAAAAAATCTTCTTGCTCAGCCTTTGCATGCTGGCCTTCCTGCCAGAGCTCAGCGCCCAGACCTACAAAGTAATCACCAGCGTGGAATCGATCGTACCCAACGGCCTGGGCCGGTCCCGGATCATCAACGCCATGGAGGATAAAGACTACAAGGAATTTACGAGCGTTCAGACCGAAGACGACAATTCGCGGAACAAGTCGGACCGTTCCGAGATCCGCGTGAAGAATTTCGAGGAGACCAAGCTGCTCAACTTCTACAACCTCGGAGGGATCCGCTTCCAGAACATCGCGGCCAACGACGCGGTGATCACCTCCATGATCAACGACATGGTAGCCAATGGCTGGGAACTGGTTTTCGTGGCCAGCGCCGTGGAAAGCGATTCCGGCGACAAGGACGGGCAGGGCATATTCATTACCCGCTACATCTTCCGGAAGTAGCCGCCTGAAATCCGGCATAAAAAAGAACCCGCAGCCTGTGCTGCGGGTTCTTTTTTATTCGGGAATCCATCCCTGAAGCAGGTCCGCCCCCCCAAAAAACCGGTCTGCTTTGGGATTTACCATAAAGAGGTCGGGGGGCCGCCGGGCCATGTTGCGCTATCCCGGGCGCCCTGCTCCCTATTGGCAGCCTGTTAGGAATTGATGATCTTCTCCTGGTGGTTGATAGATTCCTGGTGGATCGCCTTGAAGAGCTTCAGCACGAACTCCTCGCTCAGGCCGCGGCTCTCCCCTTCCAGAATCATGCTGCCGAGAATGGCGTTCCAGCGACCGGTCTGCAACACCGCCACGTTGCGCTGCTTCTTGAGTACCCCGATCTCGTCGGAAACCTTCATCCGCCTGCCGAGAATTTCGATCAGCTGGTTGTCGATTACGTCGATCTGCGTCCGCAGGTTGCTGAGCTTGCTGCTGTACTCGGCTTCCTCGTCGGTCTCCTTCCGGATGCGCAGGTCTTTCATGATCTGCACCAGGCGGGCCGGGGTTACCTGCTGGGCGGCGTCGCTCCAGGCTTTGTCGGGATCTGTATGGGTTTCAATCATAAGTCCGTCGAAATTCAGGTCGAGGGCGGTCTGGGACACGTCGAAGATCAGGTCGCGGTGCCCGCTGATGTGAGAAGGGTCGTTGATCAGGGGCAGGTCGGGGAAGCGCGACTGCAGTTCAATGGCCAGCTGCCACTCGGGAATGTTGCGGTATTTTGATTTTTCGTAGGTGGAAAAACCGCGGTGGATTACGCCCAGCCTTTCGATGTTGGATGAATAGAGGCGTTCCACGGCTCCCAGCCAGAGCGACAGGTCCGGGTTAACCGGGTTCTTGATGAGCACGATCTTATCGGTCCCCGCCAGGGCATCGGCAATCTCCTGCACGATAAAAGGGCTCACCGTAGAGCGCGCGCCAATCCACAGCAGATCTATGTCGTGCTCCAGGGCCAGGTCTACGTGCGCCTTGTTGGCCACTTCGGTAGCCGTTTTAAGCCCGGTTTCCTGTTTTACCCGCTGCAGCCATTTGAGGCCGATGGCCCCGACTCCCTCGAAATTTCCGGGGCGCGTACGGGGTTTCCAGATACCAGCCCGGTAATAGTTCACGTCGGTGCCTTTCAGCTGGTGGGCGATGGCCAGCACCTGCTCCTCGGTTTCGGCGCTGCAGGGCCCGGCTATGACCAGGGGGTGCGTAAGGGCCATATCATCCAGCCATTTGCGCAACTCTTTTGTATTTTCCATAGTGATATTCAGTTTTTTGGCGATGGTATTCCGTTTAAGATGTCTTTGATGCGGTTGGTATTATCCATTTCCTCGAAAAGGGCCTGGTAATCGTCGGCCTGGAGCTTGGCTCGGAAATCCTGCAGGTTGGCGATATACTCGTCGAGGGTCTCCAGTACATTTTCTTTGTTCTGTTCAAAAATAGGGGTCCACATGGCCGGGGAACTCTTGGCCAGGCGCACGGTACTCTCGAACCCACTCCCTGCCATATCGAAGATATCCCGCTCGTTCTTTTCCTTCTCGATCACGGTTTTTCCCAACATAAAGGAACTAATGTGCGAAAGATGGGAAACATAGGCAATGTGCCGGTCGTGTGCGTCCGGGTTCATATAGCGTATGCGCATGCCCAGGTTTTTGAATATCTCCAGGGCGCGCTCCTGTATTTTGAAAGCGGTCTGCTCCACCTCGCAGATAATGTTGACCTTGCCGGAGAACAAACCGGTTACAGCCGCCGCGGGCCCGGTGAATTCGGTTCCGGCAATGGGGTGGCAGGCCAGGTAGTTCCGGCGCTTCGGATGGTCTTTGACCTTCCGGCATACCGGTGCCTTGGTCGAACCGGCGTCGATTACCAGGGTTTGGTCTCCCACCTGGTCCAGAATGCGCGGCAGATCGCGCAGCAGGCTGTCGACCGGGATGCTCACCACGACCAAATCGGCAGTTGCCAGGTCGGCTTCCGTGGCCGGGCCGTCTATCAGGCCAAGGTCACAGGCCTGCTGCAGGTGGCCCGCATGGGCATCCTGCCCCAGCAGGGAAACCCCGGAGTAGGTTTTTCGCAGGTCCCTGGCGAGCGAGCCGCCGATCAGTCCGATCCCGATAATAACTGCTTTCATGGTTTGCTCTTTTGGGAGGATTCCTCTTGTGAAACGGCAGGGGCCAGCCGGGCTATCGCTTCCCGGATTTTTGCCTCCGGAACACAGAGGGAAAAACGGATGTACCCGGCCCCCCGGCTCCCGAAAATGGTCCCGGGCGCTACAAACAGGTCTTTTTCGTACAGCAGCCGGTCAATATAGGTTTCAGAGTCGCCGCTGCCCTCGGGCAGACGTGCCCAGACGAACATGCCCACGGCCTCAGGGTCGTAGGCGCAACCCATCAGGTCGGCCAATTCAAAGACCGCCCTGCGGCGTGCGCGGTACACGGCGTCGAGGCTTTCAAACCACTGAGGGCCGCTCTGAAGGGCGGCGATGGCGCCTTTCTGTATGCCGTAGAACATGCCCGAATCCATATTGCTTTTCACCTTGAGCACCGAAGCGATCAGAGGGCCGGCACCCAGAGCCATGCCCACCCGCCATCCGGCCATGTTGAAGGTCTTGCTCAGGGAATTCAATTCCAATACATGACCGCTGGCACCCTGGCTTTTCAGGATGCTTCGGGGCTCCTGGCTGAGAACGAAGCTGTACGGGTTGTCGTTGATCAGCAAAATCTGGTGGCGGCGGGCAAAATCGACCAGTGCCTGCAATTGGGCCGGGGAAGCCTGGGCCCCGGTAGGCATATGCGGGTAACTCACCCACATGAGCTTTACCCCGTTCAGGTCTGAAGCGGCAAGCGCCTCCAGGTCCGGAAACCAGCCGTGGGCCTCGTCGAGAGGGTAATAGACCGGGACGGCGCCGGCCAAATGGGTTACCGATGCATACGTCGGGTAGCCCGGGTCGGGGATGAGTGCCCGGTCGCCCGGGTTCAGGAAGGCCATGCTGATATGCATGATGCCTTCCTTGGACCCCATCAGCGGCAATATCTCGCTGTCGGGGTTCAGTTCCACCCCGAATTTGCCGGCGTAAAAAGCGGCGATGGTCTGCCGCAGCTCGGGCAGTCCCTGGTAGCTCTGGTACTGATGGGCACCGGCTTCGAGAACCGAATCCTGGAGGGTTTGCAATACTTCCGGGGCCGGGGCCAGGTCGGGGCTCCCAATCCCCATATTGATGACGGGGCGGCCCTGGGCGACCAGTCCCCTCACCTCCTTGAGCTTTCGGGAGAAATAATACTCCTGTACCTGTTGGAGTCGCTGGGCTTCTTCAATCATATCCGCGCGTTTTTGTATTCGCCGAGCACCCTGAAATCTTCGGTCATAATCTGCAGCAACGATTTGGCCTTGCCAAAGTGCTCGTAGCGGTCGAAAGTGACATCGACAAAAAAGGAATACTTCCAGGGTGTTTCGATTACGGGCAACGACTGAATCTTGGTGAGGTTCAGGTTGCAGTCGCTCATCACGTTCAGTACGGTGGCCAGGCTGCCCCGTTTGTGGTCGGTCAGGAAGCGCATCGAGGCCTTGTTGATTTCTTCCCGGGGCAATTCCTTGTTCCGGGTCTTCAGAATGATAAAGCGGGTGGCGTTGCTTTTGATGGTCTGTATTTCAGGCGCCAGTATCTCCAACCCATACAGGCCGGCGGCCAGGGACGGGGCGATGGCGGCGATCTCCCTCAGGCCCCTTTCGTGGATGCGGCGGGCCGTTTCGGCCGTGTCTGCATCTTCCACCATTTTGATATGCGGATGGGTCTTCAGGTATTCCCGGCACTGCAACAGGGCCATCGGGTGGCTGTGAACCTCCCGTATCTCGGAGAGTTGCTGCCCGGGCAGGGCCATGAGGTTGTGGTGCACGTTCAGGTAATGCTCCCCGATGATATGGAGATGGTTCTCGCAGACCAGGGCGTAATTCGGGATGATGGACCCGGCAATCGAATTCTCGATGGCCATTACCCCTTTGTCGGCCGAGCCGTCGAGCAAACGGTCTACCAGGCTGTGAAAGGAAAGGCACTCGACCAGTTCGACGCCGGAGCCGAAATACGCTTCGGCCACCATGTGGTGGTTGGAACCTCGTACGCCCTGAATGGCTATTCGCAAGGGTTTCATCAGATCTCTATTTTAAAGCCATCGCGCAAACGACGCCTAAAAAAAAAGTCCCGTTGCTAACGGGACCAGTATCATATGCGCGTATCGCATGCTACAACGGTCCCGTACCTCTCTTAAAAAAGAAGTAAAAACGATACCCGTTCCAGAAATACGTCGTGTTCATTTTCAGTATAATCGCGGCTAATGTAGCCAAATATTTTGAATGCCCACTTATAGCCCCGTTTTTTTTACAATAAAGCGGAATTTCGGATTCCTCTTGCATATTCGGTGCCGAAGCGGGGGGCTTTTTATGAACTTTTCATTCGGGCAGCCGCGCTATATCCCCCTTTCGCTTTCAAAAGGGAAGCATTTCAGATAGGGGTACTTTGCGTATTTTTACCCAAAATCTGAAAGCATGTCTATCCGCGTTACCGGGTTGTCCAAAAGCTTCGGGGCTCAGAAGGCCCTGGACGGGGTTAGCTTCTCTGTCGAAAAAGGGGAGGTCGTGGGCTTCCTGGGTCCGAACGGGGCCGGGAAATCGACCCTGATGAAAATCCTTACCACCTACTACCAGGCCGATGCCGGGAAGGCCGAAGTGGGCGGATACGACGTGGAACAGTCCCCGGCGGCCGTCCAGCGTTGTTTGGGCTACCTGCCGGAGCACAACCCGCTCTATCTGGACCTGTACGTGCGGGAATACCTGGCTTTCTGCGCCTCTATATACAAAGTGCCCCGCCAGCGCATCGAGGCGATCATCGAACAGACGGGCCTGAGCCCCGAAGCGGGGAAAAAGATCGGGCTGCTCTCCAAGGGGTTCCGGCAACGGGTTGGGCTTGCCGCAGCCCTGTTGCACGACCCGCAGGTACTGATCCTGGACGAGCCCACCACCGGGCTCGACCCGAACCAGCTCGTCGAGATACGGAAGCTCATCCGGGACATCTCACAGGATAAAACCATCTTGCTCTCTACCCATATCATGAAGGAAGTGGAAGCCGTATGCGACCGCGTGCTTATCATCCACCAGGGAAGGCTGGTGGCCGATTCCACCCTGGAGGCCCTGCGGAAAGACGAAAAACAAGTGATTGAAGTGGAATTCGATTACCGCGTGGAAGAAGCCCTGCTGCGCCAGCTGCCCCATGTGGAGGAAATACGCAATTCAGGAGGCTTTGTCTATGAGCTCACTTTCTCAACCTCCCGCGACATGCGCCCGGCGGTCTTCGACTTCGCCCACGATCACGCCCTTAAAACCCTGCAGCTGAGCCG
>DATIPV010000313.1:0-5350 GCA_035471525.1 Robiginitalea sp. | reverse complement strand
GTTGCGCAGTACCAGCTGGATGATGTCGGAGCCCTCCCCGCTGATCAGCTCGCCTTCGGCAGCCTTGATCACGGTGGTGTTTTTTTGCATGCCCGATTTTTCGTGGATGACCACGTTTTCCAGGTATCGGTCGTTCTCTCCGTACTTGCGGTCTACCTTGATGTTTCGGCCCTCGAAGTCGCTGAATACGCCTTCCACGATTACGGCGGCAGGTTTCAGGGTGGCTATGTTCCGCCTCAGGTTGTAAATTTTCTGTTCCGAGATGGGAATTACCGTGTTGGCAAAATAAAAGGTTATCAGCCCCAGCAGGCTCACAAAGACGATGAGCGGGAGCATGGAGCGCTGCAGGGAAATGCCCGAGGCTTTCATGGCCGCGAATTCGTAATTCTCTGCGAACGTGCCGAAAGTGATGATGGAAGAGAGCAGCACGGTAAGCGGGAGCACCTTTTCGGTGAGGTTCGGCATAAGGTAAAACAGGAACTTCCCGATGATGATCAGGTCCAGTCCCTTGCCCGCCAGATCGTCTATGAACAGCCAGATGGTCTGGAAGATGAAGATGAACATCAGGATAAGGAACGAGCTGAAAAAGTTGTACAGGAACCCCTTCAGGATGTATTGGTCGAGTATGCGCAAGCCGCTAGTTTCTTATGATATAGTACCCTTCGTCCTTGTATTTCTGTTCGTCAAAGGTAAATAAGGATTTCGACAGCGGCTGATTAGTTTTAAAAGAATTAACGGTAATGGTTGTCTTGGTCCCGTTCTGCCCGGTTTCTATCAGCTTGTAAATGTGCTGGGTCTCCGCGTCTACCCCCAGCAGGATGGAGGCCACTTCCGAATGGGTGTCTATGGGGGTGAGCTTTACATACTGGATTTTGCGTCCCTGGACGTTCTGCAGGATATCCCACGAATAATTGTGGCCCTCCCGGTAAAAGGTGAGCATTTTGGAAGGGCTTACCGTGCCGGCCTCCTCGCTCTTGTCTTCGATGGTCACTTCTTCGTTTTCCGGAACAATGGTATACACTTTCTTGCCGTCGTAGAGCTGCTGGGCGCCCATGTAATTGAGCAGGTATTTGTCGCCCTGCAGGGTGAGGTCGCCCCGGGTTTCCTGCCGGACGTTTGCCTCGGCATTGTTCAGCTCGAATTTAAAATCGACGAAGATGTTCTGGTAGCTCTTGACCTTGTTGTACACCTGGTCGAGCAGCGCCTTTGCCTTGGCGGCATCCTGAGCCCGAAGCCCCGGTGAAAAGGTCAGCATCAGAAAGGCGAGAATGGGTAAGCGTTTCATGGTTGTTGATTAGATTCGTTGTTCAGTAATTGTTCCAGGGTCGCCATGTCGGGCACCAATACCTGACGGGCCTTGCTTCCTTCGAAGGGCCCTACGATCCCGGCGGCTTCCAGCTGGTCGATAATGCGTCCGGCGCGGTTGTATCCCAGTTTCAGCTTCCGTTGTATGAGGGAGGCCGACCCCTGCTGGGCAGCCACGATTACCTCGGCCGCCTCCCGGAACATGTCGTCCCGTTCCTCGATACTGTAATCAATACCCGTGCCAGAGTCTTCCCCCACGTATTCGGGGAGCAGGTGGGCATCCGGATAGCCCCGCTGCGACCCTATATACTCCGTAATCTTCGCCACTTCAGGCGTATCCACATAGGCGCACTGCAGGCGGATCATATCGTTCCCCTGGGTAAAGAGCATATCGCCCCGCCCGATGAGCTGGTCGGCACCCTGGGTATCCAGGATGGTGCGCGAATCGATCTTCGAGGTAACCCGGAAGGCGATGCGTGCGGGGAAGTTCGCCTTGATAAGGCCCGTAATCACATTCACCGAGGGGCGCTGGGTGGCGATCACCAAATGGATGCCGATGGCCCGCGCCAGCTGCGCCAGGCGGGCGATGGGGGTTTCCACCTCCTTGCCGGCCGACATAATCAGGTCGGCAAACTCGTCTATCACCAGGACGATGTAGGGCAGGAACCGGTGCCCGTCGTGCGGGTTGAGCTTGCGGGCCCGGAACTTGGCGTTGTATTCCTTGATGTTCCGCACCATGGCGGTCTTGAGCAGCTCGTAGCGCTGATCCATCTCGATGCAGAGCGAGTTGAGCGTATGGATCACCTTGGTATTGTCGGTTATGATGGCCTCGTCGGTATCGGGCAGTTTGGCCAGATAGTGCCGTTCGATCTTGTTGTAGAGGGTGAGCTCTACTTTTTTGGGATCCACCAGTACAAATTTGACCTCTGCCGGATGTTTCTTGTACAAAAGGGAAGTCAGGATGGCGTTGAGGCCCACCGATTTCCCCTGCCCGGTGGCTCCGGCCAGGAGCAGGTGGGGCATTTTGGCCAGGTCGACCACGAAGGTCTCGTTGCTGATCGTTTTCCCGAAGGCGACCGGCAGCTGCATTTCCGCATTCTGGAACTTCTTTGAAGCTATTACCGACCGCATCGAGACCACCGACGGGTTTTTGTTGGGCACCTCGATGCCGATAGTGCCCTTGCCCGGGATGGGGGCAATGATGCGGATGCCCAAAGCTGCCAGGGAAAGCGCTATGTCATCTTCCAGGTTCTTGATCTTGGAGATCCGGATCCCGGCATCCGGGACGATCTCGTACAGGGTTACCGTGGGCCCGATGGTGGCTTTGATCTGGGCGATGCCGATCTTGTAGTTGCGCAGGGTCTCTACGATCTTGTTCTTGTTCTCTTCCAGCTCTTCCTGGTTGATGGTGATCCCGCCGGATCCGCCATGGGTGTCGAGCAGGTCGAGATGGGGGAATTTGTAGTTCGACAATTCCAGGGTCGGATCGAATTCCCCGAAATCGGCGACCAGTTTTTCTGCCAGCACGTCCGCTTCGGCTTCCTCGGGGTTGCGGGCCACCTCTATTTCCAGCTCCTGCAGCACCCCTGGCCCTTTATCCGGGTCTTCCTCCGGCACCACGTCATTCAGCACGGGGATATCCTTCTTGTGCGTATACGGGTCTGCCTCCGGGATCTGGGGTTCGTCTTCCGGTTCGGCACCTTCTTCTTCCCCCGCTTCCGCCTCCATTGGCACCTCTACGGCCCCGGCCGGCTGCGCAGCCCTCCGGGAGGCCATCCACGATGCGGCCACCTGTCCGATCTTCTCGGGGTTGAAGTCGAACAGGCGCACCAGAATAACAATCAGGCCGAAGAGCAGCAGGAGGAATACCCCGATCTTTCCGGTGTAATCCTGCAGAAAGTCGTTCATTTCGTATCCGATCTGCCCGCCCAGCAGGGGTTGTTCGGCAGCGAAAAACCCAAGGCTTATCGAGCACCAGATCAGCAGCACCAGGCCCCAGATCCATTTGGAGGTAAGGCCCTTGATTTCGAGCCCCAGGAACAGGTACAGCCCGGTAAGGCACATCAAAATCGGAAACACAAAGGCAGCCAGGCCGAATCCCTTGTACATAAAAAAGTGGCTCACGGCAGCGCCGAACTTGTTGAGCAGGTTTCCGGCCTCCCGGTTCCGGTCGGCGAACTGGGCGAGCAGGCTCTGGTCTTGCTGCCAATTGAAATAGAAGGAAATGAAACTGAAGAACAGGGCGATGCTCACAAGGATGAGCAAGCTTCCCAGGATCACCTTGTTTTGCCTGGAAAGGCGCAGGGAGCGGCGCTTGGTGGACGTCTGGGTTTTTCGGTTCTTACGGGCCATGCAGGGATTCGGGCTATGATCGGCTAAAATACAAATTTACAGGCGAAGGCTTCACCGGCTGACGGGCTAAAATATTTTCGGCAGGTAAATGATCAGTCCCACCGCACAGGCCACGAGGGAGGCGATCATAACGGCCCCGGCCGAGATGTCTTTCAGCCTGCCGATGCGCGGGTCGTGCTCGGGCTGCACGTAGTCGGCCAGTTTTTCGATAGCCGTGTTCACTCCTTCGACGCTTATGACCAAACCGATGGCCAGCAGCTGAATGGTCCATTCCACGGCTGAAATCCCGAAATAAAATCCGGCCAGGACCACCGCCCCGGCGATGACTGCCTGTATCTGAATGCTGGATTCGGTGCGCAGCAAAAGCCAGGCGCCCCGGAGGGCGTACCGGACGCTTTTCAGGCGGTTGGTCAGCAAAGGTTGGTCGGCCATGTCGCTGGGGCCTGCGCAGGCCCGTTTTACATTCACCGCGAAGGTATCAAAATACACGGTTTAAAAGAAATGCGCCAGCGAATTTGGACCCCGGGGCTGCAGGGGTTCGCTTACTTCGAAGCCAGCTGCTTGATCTTTATGCGGAAGCCCGCATAGATGAGGGTGGTTATGGGGCTCATCCAGTTGAAGAAGGCATAGCCCGCATAGGAGAGGGTGTCTACGCCCAGCACGCCCGCCTGGTAGGCCCCGCAGGTGTTGTAGGGAATCAGCACGGAGGTGACGGTCCCCGAATCTTCCAGGGTACGGCTCAGGTTTTCGGGTGCCAGGCCTTTGTCGCGGAATGCCTTGGCGTACATGCGCCCGGGGATCACGATGGCCAGATACTGGTCGGAGGCGATGGCGTTTAGCCCCACGCAGCTGATAACCGTGCTCAGGAACAAGCCGAAGATGGAATCGAACAGCTGCAATATAGACTGGCTTATCTTGGACAAGGCCCCGATGGCGTCCATTACCCCGCCGAAGACCATGGCACAGACAATAAGCCAGATGGTGTTGAGCATGCCGCTCATGCCACCCGAAGAGAACAGATCGTTCAGCACCGGGTTATCGGTCTCCACCGAGCTGTTTACGGTCATCGCGTTCATAACCCCTTTATAGCCCGAAAGCAGGTCGAGGGTCTCCGAGCCCCCGAGGCGGGCCACGATACCGGGTTGGAAAACAAGGGCAAAGAGAGCGCCGAGCAGCGTTCCAATAAGCAGGGCAACCAGGGGCGGGGCTTTCTTGACGATCATGAAGATGACCGCAGCCGGCACCAGGAAGAGCCAGGGGGTAATGTTGAAGGCCTGGTCGATGGAAGCCAGCATGCTCTTTGTATCGGTGGACCCGGTGACGTCCAGCCCCAGGCTTATCAGGGTAAACAGCAGCAGGGTTACCAGAATGGTGGGCCCCGTGGTGTAGCTCATATACCGGATGTGCGAGAAAAGTTCCCCCCCGGCCATGGCGGGGGCGAGGTTGGTGGTGTCGCTCATGGGCGACATCTTGTCTCCGAAATAGGCCCCCGATATCACGGCGCCTGCGGTCATGCCCGAATGGATGTCCAGGGCGTTGCCGATGCCCACCAGGGCAATGCCCACGGTTGCCGAAGTGGTCCAGCTGCTGCCGGTGGCCACCGAGATGATCGCGCAGATCACCACGCAGGCCGGCAGGAAAACCTGGGGTTTAAGCAGTTCCAGCCCGTAATAGATCATGGAGGGGATAATGC
>DATIPV010000312.1:0-2993 GCA_035471525.1 Robiginitalea sp. | reverse complement strand
AGGAGCTCGTCTACCTTCCAGAGCATGTGGGCCGTGTCGCCCTGCTGTACCCACTCCCCGTTTTTCCTGAGGCCAAACTGCAGGGCACCGGTTCCGGCAAACCGCTCTTTCGGCACCCACTGCCCGATCACTGCCGAGCCGTCGAATCCTTTGGCCTTCTCCCACGGAAGGCCTTTCTCCTTGAGCTCCTGTTGCAGGTCGCGGGCCGTAAAATCGATGCCTACCGTAAGCGCGTCGTAATAGGTCGGGGCGAATTCCGGGTCTATGTGCTTGCCCACCTTGCAGATCCGCACCAGCAATTCCACCTCGTAGTGCACGTCTTTCGAAAAATCCGGTATAAAGAAATCCTGTTCCCGGGGCAGTACCGCCGAATCGGGCTTGATAAACAAAACGGGGGATTCGGGCCGCTGATTGGCAAGCTCTTCGATATGGGCAGCGTAGTTGCGGCCGACGCAGACGAGTTTCATGCTTTCGGGGAGTTGGTTATACGGGTTGGAGCGAACGGGTCAAAAAAGCCGGTTGTTGAATTTGCTGAGTTTGATCTGTGTAAGCACCTTCTTGGTGTAGAGCGGGAAATCTGCATTGAGCATCCAGCCGAAATAACCGGGCTCCTGCTCCAGAACCTCGAGCACCTTCCGCCCCTTGTGCTTCCCGAAGCCGAACACTTCGTCCCCGGTCTGATCCCGCTGGATAAAGCCGGCAAAATCGACGGAATCGGTGTGGGACGAGAAAGCGGCCAGCTCCTTGACGTCGTTGGCCAGCTCCGGGTAGCGCTCCAACTGCGACAGCAGCACCTCGTAGGTAGCCAGCGTATCGGCAACGGCGCTGTGGGCGTCGGTAAGGTCCTTGTCGCAATAGAACTTGTAGGCTGCCTCCAGGGTTCGTTTTTCCATCTTGTGGAAAATGGTCTGTACATCGACCGCCACGGCATTCTTCATGTCAAAATCGACCCCGGCCCTCAGGAGCTCCTCGGCCAGCAGGGGGATGTCGAAGCGGTTGGAATTGAAGCCGGCCAGGTCGCAACCCCGAATGATCTGGAAGATTTCGCGGGAGAGTTCCTTGAAGGTGGGCTCGCCGCTCACCATTTCGTCGGTGATGCCATGGATGGCCGAGGCCTCCTCCGGGATGGGCACCCCCGGGTTGACCAGCCAGCTCTTGCTTTCCTTGTTCCCGTTCGGATACACCTTCAGGATGGCGATTTCCACAATCCGGTCGACGGCGATATTGATCCCTGTCGTTTCCAGGTCGAAGAAGCAGATCGGTTTGTTCAGTTTTAATTCCATTTCGGTTTGGATGAAAGGTTGGCTGTGGGCTTTCCTGCCGGGGGATGGCCTCTGCTAGGCCCCTGCTCAGAAATCCCGCTCGCTGTCCCAGGCCTCCAGGTAGTCGGCCACTGCCTTTGCGAACATGCCCCCCAGCGCCCCGTTGATCACGCGGTGATCGTAGCTGTGCGAGAGGAACATCCTGGAACGGATCCCGATAAAATCGCCGGCCGGTGTCTCGATCACGGCAGGCATCTTGCGGATGGCGCCCAGGGCCAGGATCCCGACCTGGGGCTGATTGATGATTGGGGTCCCGAAGATGCTCCCGAAAGTACCCACGTTGGTAACCGTATAAGTGCCATCCATAACCTCGTCGGGCTTGAGTGCCCCGCGCCGGGCCCGGTCGGCCAGGTCGTTCACGGCCCGTGCCATGCCCACCAGGTTCAGCTGGTCGGCATTCTTGATAACCGGTACGATCAGGTTCCCGTCGGGCAGGGCGGCCGCCATGCCCAGGTTGATGTGCCTGTGCCTGATAATCCGGTCGCCGTCTACGGAAATATTCATCATGGGGAATTTCTTCAGGGCCTTGGCCACGGCCTCCAAAAAGATGGGCGTGAAGGTGAGTTTTTCCCCTTCGCGTTTTTCGAATTCGGCCTTCACCTTTTCGCGCCAGGCCACCACCCCGGTTACGTCCACTTCCACAAAGCTCTGCACATGGGCCGAAGTGGCCACGCTCTCGGTCATGTGCTTCGCAATGAGCTTGCCCATCCGGGTCATGGGGATAATCTCGTCTCCTTCGGCCATACCCATCCCGGGTTTGGCAGGCGCGGGCCGGTCTGGTTGGGCCTTCGGGGCCTCAGCAGCCGGGGGCTCGGCCTTTACAGGCGCTGCCGGTTCGGGGGCCGGGGCGCCTTTGCCGCGTGTTTCCAGGTAGGCCAGCATGTCGTTCTTGGTAACCCGGCCGTCTTTCCCGCTACCCGGTACACCGTCGAGTTCTTCCTGGGAAATGCCTTCTTCCCGGGCCATGTTGCGCACCAGCGGAGAGTAGAAACGATCCTCCCCGGAAGCGATGGCAGGCGCTGCAGCCTGCCGGGCCTTTTCTACCTGCAAGGCCACTTCGGCCACGGCCGGCGGTTCGGGCTGTTTTTCCGCAGCCGGCGCGGCTGCGGTTTCGCCCGCTTCCTCAGACGGGGAGGTGCCGCTGCGCTCAATAACCGCAACTACCTGCCCGACCTGGATTACGTCGTCTACCTCGAACCTTTTTTCCACCAGAATGCCGTCTACCTCGCTGGGTACTTCCGAATCCACCTTGTCGGTGGCGATTTCGAACACGGCTTCGTCGGCTTCCACCGAATCGCCAACCTCCTTGAGCCAGGAAGTCAGGGTGGCCTCGGCTACGCTTTCTCCCATCTGGGGCAATTTCAACTCGAACCTTGACATATTGTTAATTTGAAAGCTCTTTTCAGCTTATTTTTTGCAAAAATACTAAAACCAGGCGTGTTTTTTTGAACATATTATCCTCCCAGGGGTTTGAACGATCCTTCAAACGGAATGCGCTGCAGAATGGAGCGACCCAGGGTCACCTCATCGGCGTATTCCAGTTCGTCACCCACGGGGATCCCGCGCGCAATGGTGCTCAGGGTCAGGGGCAACCCCTGCAGCTGCTTGTAAATATAGAAATTTGTGGTGTCGCCCTCCATGGTGGCGCTCAGGGCAAAGATGATTTCCCGG
>DATIPV010000311.1:0-3347 GCA_035471525.1 Robiginitalea sp. | reverse complement strand
GACTTCACCCAGAAAACCTATGGGGCCCAGTTTAAGGTCGGGGCCGCCTGGTTGCTGCATAAAATCGAGATGGGTGCCAACCTTACCCTGCCCTTTATCCCGGTAAAAAAACGCGCTTCCTTTACGTTTCAGGAATCCCTCGCCGGTTTTTCCTCAGACCGGGATTTTGTGGTCGCCCTGAAATACGGAGACCTGCCCAGCAGCCGCAAGACGGCCATGGGGGTGTCCTATGGGGTGGGCATCCCTTGGAAACAACACAAAATACACCTGAATCTGGACTGGTATGCAGCCGTTTCGTCGTACGACCGCATCGAGGTGCCGGCAGAGGTGTTGGCATACCTGGAGGAGAATCCTTTCAGGGAGGAACTGAAAAGCGTCCTTAATTTTGGCCTGGGGGCCGAATTCAATGTCTCTCCTTCCCTGAATATCATAGGCAGTTTCAGCAGTGATTTTTCAGCTGCCGAGGAAAGCATCAACCTTTTCGACATCATCAATCAGAGCCAGGAGGATATAAATTTGCTGAACGATTTGTGGCATTTCGCCCTGGGGGCCAATTACAGGCGCCCATGGGGGACTATTATGCTGGGCGCCAGCTATGCCAATTCCAGAAGCAATATCGGCACGGCTCCTGAAATCCCTCCGGATGCCGGCCAGGCACAGCCCCGCAATATTACCACCCAGATAAATTACCAGCGCTTGCGCTTTGTCGCTGGTTTGGAGATCCCGTTGCTGCTGGAAAAGGTCAGGGAATTACCCATCCCCATCAGATAGGCAGCAGGGCCCTATTTCCAGGAATGCAGGGCAATCCGGTTGCCCTCTGAATCCAGGAACAGGCCCATATACCCGTGGTCTGCCGATATCTGCTTCTTGGCCTGCAACACCTTTCCGCCGGCCGCTTCCACACGGTCGAGGCAGACCTGCACGTCGGGGCAGCTGAGATACAGCAGGACCCCTTTGTTTTCGCTCGGAAAATAAAAATCAGGATGCTTTACCAGCGTCCCGGACGAGCCGGGACGGTCGGGATTACTCGGGAACCAGCCCATAACCAGGGGGCCCATTTCCATTACCCTGATCTCGGTTTTCAGCACCGTCTCGTAGAAGGTTTTGGCCCGCTGCATATCGGTTACCGGAATCTCAAACCAGCCGGCTATATTGTTTTCCATACCAAGTATATTACATGATTCGCTCAGGCCTCCAGAAGTGTCTTCAGGTTAGACAGCCCCTCCTCGAAGTCTTTACCCACCATTTTTTCCATACTCATAAACAGCATCATAATCCGCATGGGGAACCCCAGGCTGCCCTTAAATCCCCATCGCACCAGGCTCCTGCTGCCGGCAGGTTCCACATCCAGATAGGCGTCAGAGGTCGATTTCCAGGGTTTCAGAAAGCGCAGCTGCGACTCGATGCGCCGGCCCTCCACGATACGGGTAATCTCCTGCTGGCCCGATCCGACCTGTTTGTCGCCCTCCCAGCTGCTCACGGCCCCCACCGTGCCGTCGGTGCCGCGGAAGCCTTTTTTCATGTGGGGGTCTTTCCGGGCCCAGGGAGACCACTCGTCCTGATTCCTCAGGTATTTCAGGTAATTAAAAACCGCTTCGGGCGGACGACCGATTTCCACCGTGCGGGAAACGTCGTAGGAGGACGGGGCCAACTGGTAGAGCAACAGCAGCACCAAAATAGCCCCGGCAAGGATGTAGACCAGTGTCATGGGAAGTTTGGCAAATCTCAGGTTCAGGCCGGATATCCGGGTCCATCAAGGTACGAAAAATCACGTTTCTTGCCGAAACCTTGCCAGAATTTCTTCGGCCGATTGCACCGATTTGAAGGCCCAGTCGAAGCGCTTCCCGAGAATTTCCGCCTCCGACAACCGCCAGGCCACATCGCTGTTTCTCAAACGGTTACTCAGCTGGTAGAGTAAAATGGCCGCTGCCACGGAAATATTCAGGCTCTCGGTGAAGCCCACCATCGGAATGCCCACCACAGCATCGGCACGGCTCAGCACCTGCCCGCTGAGTCCCTCCTTCTCCGTGCCGAAAAAAAGGGCCACCGGCCTGTCGAGCGGCAGTTGGTCGGGGCTCAGGTTCCCTTTTTGCGGGCTGGTTGCCACAATACGGTACCCTCGCCGGCGCAGCGTTTCGATGCAGGTTTCCGTGGTGTCGTAGCGAAAGACATCTACCCACTTCTGGGCACCCAGGGCGATCTTTTTATCGAGCCGCCGGCCGAAGCGCGCCTCGATCAGGTGTGCGTCCTGAACCCCAAAAACGTCGCAGGAACGTATCACGGCGCTCGCATTGTGCAGCTGGTACACGTCCTCAAGGGCCACGGTTATATACCGGGTACGATTCGCGAGAATCTCGCGGAAGCGCTCCAGCCTTCGGGCCGAGAGAAATCCTTCCAGATATTCCAGTTTGCAGAGATCCATGCGTATCTTTAGCCAAGTGCCGTCCTTAGGGCGGGCTGCCTTAAAAATAACCAATTGAAGCGAAAACTGGTAGTGTTGAGCGGTGCGGGGATGAGCGCAGACAGCGGTCTGAAGACATTCCGCGATGCAGACGGGCTCTGGGAGGGTTACGACGTGATGGAAGTTGCCACCCCCCAGGGATTTGCCCGTCGGCCCGACCTGGTCCTGGATTTTTACAACCAGCGCCGCAGGCAGCTGCTGGAGGCAGCGCCCAATGCCGGCCATCGGGCCCTTGCCGCCCTGGAAGCACATTTCGAGGTACAGGTAATTACCCAGAACGTGGACGACCTGCACGAGCGGGCCGGGAGCAACCGGGTTTTGCACCTGCACGGGGAATTGCTCAAGGCCCGCAGTACCGGGCCCCGGGGCGAAGTTATCCCCTGGCAGGGCGATATGAGGCTGGGCGACCGCTGCCGTGCCGGATATCAGCTGCGGCCTCATATCGTCTGGTTCGGGGAGGAAGTGCCGCTATTGGGCACTGCCGCCCAGCTGGCGTCTCAGGCCGAGGTCATGATAATCGTGGGAACCAGCATGCAGGTGTATCCCGCAGCCAGCCTGGTCCACTACAAACCTCCGGGGGTTCCGCTGTACTTTGTAGATCCGGCCCCGCAGGTATCGCGCGGTCAGTTCGACACCCTGGAAATCATTCCGGAACGCGCCGCTGTGGGGGTGCCTATTCTGGCCGCCCGTTTAGGCGGTACAGGGCCCGGGTCTGCTGCGCCCAGGCCGTAACGGCCTCCCGCTGTTCGCTGGTAAGGCGCGCCTCCTGGTGGGTCCAGGTGTAGGAATTCAGGGGCATTTCCCCTTCCTGGACCATTTCGACCACCTCTTCCAGTTTGTGCTCTTTGCGCTTGGCGTCGTACGTATCCCAGGCCGAAAAATTCAG
>DATIPV010000310.1:0-4131 GCA_035471525.1 Robiginitalea sp. | reverse complement strand
GGATACTCGCCACGTCGGGGTAGATGATCAGGGAGGCCAGTGCCACCAAGATCCAGGGCCAGGGCCTCAGGGCATAATGCAGGATGTTGAAGAAGAACGTGGCCCCGATGGCATGGCTTTCGTTTTTGGCAGCCAGCATCCGCTGGGCGATATAGCCGCCGCCCCCGGGTTCGCCTCCCGGATACCAGGCACTCCACCACTGCACGGCCAGGGGAATGATCAGGATCCCTATAAGGGCTTCGGTATCGCTGAAATCGGGCAGGATGGATATTTTCCCCTGCACATTTTCGTGGGTGATCAGGTTGGCCACCCCGCCCACTTCGGGCAGGTTCACCAGGTATATGGCGGCTCCCACGGCCCCGGCGATGGCCGCAAAAAACAGGATGAAGTCTGTATAGACAACCCCTCTGAATCCGCCTATGGCGCTGAATATCACAGTAATAACGCCTCCTATCAACACGGTCTCCACAGGGGTGAGCCCCAACATTACCTGCCCGATCTTAATGGCGGCCAGGGTAACGGCCGACATGGCCATGATGTTGAACACGATCCCGAGGTAAACCGAACGGAACCCGCGCAGGAAATGGGCCGGTTTGCCCCCGTACCGCAGGTCGTAGAATTCCATATCCGTGGTAACGTCGGAACGCCTCCAGAGCTTGGCGTAAACAAACACCGTGAGCAGGCCGGTGAGCAGGAAGGCCCACCAGACCCAGTTGCCCGAAACCCCGTTGTTGCGCACGATATCGGTGACCAGGTTGGGGGTATCTGTGGAAAAGGTGGTGGCCACCATGGAGAACCCCAGAAGCCACCAGGGCATGCTGCGGCCCGAAAGGAAGTATTCGGTCGTATTTTTTCCCGAGCGTTTGGAAACGACGATGCCAATGATGAGCACAATGCTGAAAAACCCTATAATCAGGGAGTAGTCGAAGGTGGAGAGTTGCATAGTTTGGTTTCGGTTAGGCTTTAAAGATATTATTTTTTGGGATACCTTTATCGCTTCCTACCCAACCCGAGAATGCCCGAACTGACGTTTTCAGACCTCTCCGCAACCAGTTGGATGCTGGCCCTGGCGGCCAGCTTCGTGCAGGGGTTTACCAAAGCCGGGATAAAAGGAACGGCCGTGCTGTCGGTAACGCTGATGGCCCTGGCCCTGGGGGCCCGCCAATCGACGGGCCTGCTGGTGCCGCTCCTGGTATGCGGGGATATCTTCGCCGTGATCTACTACCACCGGCACGCCCGGTGGGGCTATATCCGGAAATTCCTGCCCTGGATTATACTGGGTATCCTCATAGGGGTCTGGGTGGGGAAAGACCTGCCCGAAAGCACTTTTAAATGGGCCATGGCAGCCATTATTCTGGGCAGCGTGGGGGTAATGCTGTGGTGGGATCTGCGCAAATCGGAGCGGGTACCCACCCACTGGGCTTTTGCCGGGTCTGTGGGGATGCTGGCCGGGGTCACCACCATGGTCGGAAACCTGGCAGGCGCCTTTGCCAATATCTATTTCCTGGCCATGCGGCTTCCCAAGAACGAATTCATCGGCACGGCAGCCTGGTTGTTCTTAATCATCAATGTCTTTAAACTGCCCTTCCATATCTGGGTCTGGAAAACCATAGACCTGGAGGTCATCAAGATTAACCTGGGGCTCCTTCCGGCGCTGGTGCTGGGCCTGGTTGCCGGTATCTGGCTGGTCAAGCGCATCCGGGAGGGTTTTTACCGCCGGCTCATCCTGATACTCACCGCCATCGGAGCCGTGCTGATGCTGCTGCGCTAGTCGGCCTGGTCGGCTATAAACCGGAGGTCTGCCAGTACAGGGAAGTGGTCTGAGGGGAACCCGAACCCGGTGGTTTCGCCAAGGATGCTGTGGTTTTTCACTTCAAAGTCGCCCGGGCTCAGGAAGACATAATCGATGCGGCGGGTGGCGGGCTGGGTGCAGTCGAACCCGTTAAAAGTGCCCGGGGGGCCATAGGCCGCTGCGCCCGCCAGGGTATGGGCGTCTTCCAGGTCAGATGCCAGCTCCTGAATCGGGGGCGACCCGGGCTCGAGGTTCAGGTCGCCCAGCAGCACGGCCGGATAGCCTTCCCGGTTGAACTCGCTTATCTTTTGAAGGATGAGCCGGACGCTCTCCAGGCGCGCCTGCTGCCCGATGTGGTCGAAATGGGTGTTGAAAACGTAGAAGGCCTGGCCGGTTTCCCGGTTGCGGAACTGGCCGAAGGTGCAGATCCGGTTCAGGGCGGCATCCCAGCCCCTGGAAGGCCGGTCGGGGGTTTCCGACAGCCAGAAGGTTCCGGATCCCAGCAGCTCCAGGCGGTCGCCCCGGTAGAAGATGGCCGTGTGCTCCCCTTCCCGGTCGCCCCGGTCGCGCCCCACCCCGAATAAACGGTATCCTTCCAGGCCCTGCTCCATAGCCTCCAGCTGATGGATCAGGCCTTCCTGCGTGCCCAGCACATCGGGCGCGTAATGGGCCACCTGGGCCACGAGGTACTCCCTGCGGTGCGTCCAGCTGTTGAGGCTGTCGGCCGGGTTGTCGAACCGGATGTTGTAGGTCATCACCCGGAGATCCTGGGCCGTGATGGTTGTCGCGATGCCAACCAATATCGGCAGCAGCAGCGCGTTCTTCAGGAAATTTCGGATTTTCTGCATGCATTAAAGTGTTTAAGGAGGATGGGGAGAACGGGCCGGGCCGGACCCCTTGCGCAGTGGTTGTAACCCGGCGGCTCTTTCATGGCTGGGTTGCCGTTTTCCGGTGCGAAAAGAGCCAGCGCAGCAGCTCCGGCTCGCCGGCTAAAGACTCAGTGGGGCAGCTTATCCCGGATGAGTCCGTAGGCATAGGTACCCAGTACGGCTGCCGCAAGAACAACCAGGACAGGGATAAACCCGGCTCCGACCAGGGTAAACATGGGGCCCGGGCAGGCCCCGGCCAGTGCCCAGCCCAATCCAAACAGGAACCCGCCGATCAGGTAGCGGGAAACGCTCTTTTCCTTGGGGCAGAATACAATGGGTTCGCCGTAAAAGGACTTCAGCCTGAATCGTTTGATGGCCTGTACCATCAGAATGCCCAGGGCCACGGCCGTGCCGATAATCCCGTACATGTGAAAGGCGTCGAAGGCGAACATTTCATAGATCCGGAACCAACTGGCCGCCTCGGATTTGAACAGGGTGATGCCGAAAAATATTCCGATTAACAGATAACTCAGACTTCTCATGATTTAAAAGATTAAGGGGAATAGAAAATAGATCATCACCAACCCTCCGGCGAAGAAGCCGATAACGGCCAGCAGGGAGGGCCACTGCAGGTCGCTCAGGCCGCTGATGGCGTGTCCGGAAGTGCACCCGCCGGCGTACCGGGCCCCAAAGCCCACCAGGAAGCCGCCCAGGGCGAGCAGGGCCACGCTCTTCGGGTCCGACAGGGCGCTGAGGGAATACAGCTCCTCCGGAAGATAGGCCCTTCCGGCACTTGCAAAGCCCATGGTTTCCAATTCGGCAACCGTGTCGGGGTTTATGGCCACGGCCGGGTCTGCCGTGAGGAAGTTGGCCGCGAGATACCCGCCGAGCATGGCGCCGAGCACCACCATCAGGTTCCAGCGCTGCTCCTTCCAGTTAAAACGGAAGAAATCGTTGTGCCTCCCGGCCCCGCACATAGCGCAGAAGGTCCTGAGGTTCGAAGACATGCCAAAATTCCTGCCGGCCAGCAGCAGCAAAAGCATGGTAAGCGCGATAGCTGCCCCGGAAACATACCAGGGCCAGGGCTCCATTATCCAATCCATTCTAAGGTGTTTTTTAAGGGTTAAAGTCGCGTGTGTCTGCTGCCTCCCGGCTTCAGACCTCTTTGCCTTTTAGCATTTTATTCCAGTAAAGATACGGCAACGCGTATTTTTTGAGCATCCAGAGCCTCCACAGTTCTTTGGAGGAGTCCTTTATGAGCATTTGCTTCAGCTTCGGGTCGGGCGTAAAGTGGTTGTCGTAGTCGAACTCCGCCAGCACCATTTTGCCGTAATCGGTAACCAGCGGGCAGGAAGAGTATCCGTTGTAGGATTTGCCTCCCAGTCTGTGCTCTTGCTGCAGCAACCTGATATTGTCGGCCACCACCGGAACCTGTTTCCGGATGGCCGCGCCGGTTTTGGCAGTGGGCAG